>JAZQXQ010000325.1:0-12665 GCA_045632965.1 Clostridia bacterium | reverse complement strand
CGCAACGGAATTATCGCCGGTAGACACCTGTACGGAATCGCGGGCGAGTTCGGCGTTGTTTTCGTCGTAGTAAACAACGTCGATGTTGGTAGTTACAACGGCAGCCTTGGCGTAGAAGGCGACAGAAGCAGGATTGCAGTTGCCGAGGCTGTCAACAGAGACGGTCACGCTGTCAAAGGAAGTGAGTTCGTAACCGGCGGGAATGAGTTCGGCCTTGGGCGCAACAGAATTATCGCCGGTAGACACCTGTACAGAATCACGGGCGATTTCGTTGTTGGCTTCGTTGTAGTAGATGACGTCGATATTCGTGGTCACAACGGCGGCCTTGGCGTAGAAAGCCACAGAGGCAGGATTGCAATTGCCGAGGTTGTCGACGGAGACATACACGCTGTCGGTGGAAACGAGTTCATAACCGGCGGGCAGCAGCTCTGCCTTGGGCGCAACGGAATTATCGCCTGTGGACACCTGCACGGAATCGCGGGCGATCTGATTATTGCTTTCGTCATAATAAACGACGTCCACATTCACCGTCACGCTCTGGGGCGCGTAGGTGAAGGTGACAGACGGGGGATTGCAGTTGCCGCTGTAATCCACGTTTACCCAGGCGGTGCCGTCGCTTGTGCGGTTGTAGCCGCTCATCAGGCTGTCATCGGCGTAGACGGGGTTGTCGCCAGTGGACACGGTGGCGGAAAAAGTGTGGATGATATTGCCGCTCTGGTCGGCATAATAAACAGGAACAGACACCGTTACCGGCACGGGCGCAGGCGCGGCGGGCATGTCCGTCACGGTAGAAATATACAGACGGAACTGACCCGCGATCTGACCGTTGGCGTCATAGGCGAATACATCCAGATATGCGCCGCCAAGATCGGCAGCATCGGTATACTGCAATTGCGACAGCGGCGTGCCGGAGGCAAGCGAAAAAGACGCGTACTGCGCAAAATCGTCGCGGATTTCAAGCTGGGCGTCGGCCATCAGCGCGCTGCCGGGCACAAACAGCCAATGGCTGCCCTCATAGCCGGGCTCGGTCACTTCGGTGGAGGTGACCTCCATGGGCGTTTCGCCCTCCGTCCAGACCAGCGCAAACCGGAAGGGCGGCACTTCGCCCGCAAACGCGGCAAAAGGCACATGGCACAAGAGCATCAGCACGGCGATCAGCAGCGCGCTGAGTCTGCGCAGGGAGAAGGTGGAATAAGTCATAACGGCGCCTCCTTTGGAGCTTCGTCGGAAGATACGAAAATTATGTTTCAATTATATTACGAAATTGTGATTTCGTCAATGAATCACGCTTGTTAATTGATGTAAAAGCAGGAATTTTCCCGCGTGCGTAGAATAAAGGATAGATTGACAGAAAAGGGGGATGTATGCCATGCTGGACCGCGATCTCAGGGAGGAATTTCTCTCCGGGGAAGAGGTGTTTCACGGAAAGCTTATCAATGTGGAGCATTGGCGCGTGAAGCTGCCGGACGGGCAGTTGGCATGGCGCGAGGTGGTCAAGCACTGCGGCGCGGTGGCGATTGTGCCGCTGGACGACGCGGGCAATGTGACGCTTGTGCGCCAGCACCGCGTGGCGGTCAACCGCTTTACGTGGGAAATCCCCGCCGGCAAGCTCGATCACGGCAGCGATGAGGGTCTGCTCATCGCCGCGCAGCGCGAACTGGAAGAGGAAACGGGCCTGCGCGCCGAAAACTGGCAGCTGATGACGGATATTGACACCACGCCCGGTTTTTGCAATGAGCACATCGCCATTTTCCTGGCCACGGGGCTCAGCCGCCATGAAATGCATCCCGATGAGGATGAATTCATCCATTCGGCCAGCATTCCCCTGCACGAGGCTGTGCAGCGCGTGATGGCGGGCGAGATCCGCGACAGCAAGACCATCGCGGGCGTACTGATGGCGCATTGCAAGCTGCAAAGCGAAAAAGCCGCCCCGTTTGAGGCCCTTTCTCCTATACAACGGACGACAAATGCATTTGCATCCCGGGGAAAGTAAAATTTTCCGCAAAGGAGCGCCGCATGAAAAAGAGCAAGGGGTTTATATTGTGGATCATCGTGCTGTCGCTGCTGCTTTTGCTGGGCGGCGCGCTGATATATGAAGGGCTGACGGACTATATGAACGGCACAAGACTGCCGCATCACGGCGAAAAACAGGCGCAGGGCATCCATTGGGTGCTTTGCTGAAAGAGGGCGGCATGCAGTTTTTTCAGAATGAATTTTCATCGCTGCCCACCATCCGCACAAAGCGGCTGATCCTGCGTCCGCTGCGCATGCAGGATGATAAGGATATGTTTCGCTACTGCTCCGATCCTGCGGTCAGCCGGCATGTATTGTGGGATACGCATCCCAACATCCGTCATACGCGCGCGGTGGTGCGCGCGGCCATCCGCCAGTACAAGACAGGGCAGCCGGCGACGTTCGGCATTGAGAGGGTCGAGGATCATAGGCTCATCGGCACGATCGGCTTTATGTGGGTGAATACCGATCACCGCAGCGCGGAGGTTGGCTATTCCCTGGCGCGGGACTGCTGGAATCAGGGCTATGCGACGGAAGCGCTCAAGGCGGTGCTGCGCTATGGCTTTGACAGGCTCAGGCTCAACCGCATCGAGGCGCAGCATGAGGCCAGTAACCCCGCCTCCGGCCGCGTGATGGAAAAGGCCGGCATGCAGTATGAGGGCACGCTGCGTCAGCGGGTGTTTAACAAAGGGCATTTTTCCGACGTCAGGCTTTATGCCCGGGTGCGCACGGACGCACAGGGCCAATGAATACAAATCTAATTTAAAGGAGATAAAAACAATGTACAGCTACAAAACGAAGGGCACCTGCTCCAATCAGATTGATATCGAGATCGAAAACGGCGTTGTGACTTACTGCGTCATCCACGGCGGCTGCCGCGGCAATACCAACGGTCTGGCCAAACTGTGCGTGGGCCGCAAGACGGAGGATTTGAAGGCGCTGCTCAAGGGCATCCCCTGCCGCGGCAATACCTCCTGCCCCGATCAGGTGGTGTGCGCCATCGAGGCGTATGAAGCGGAGGCCAAGTAAGATGTCCGGCAAGAAAAATCAGCGCGCCATGTGGGTGCGCGTCATGTGCGTGGCGCTCGCCTTTCTGATGATTTTTTCCATGATCGCGGCGATTATCGCCATGCTGTAAGGGAAAAACGGGCTTGCATACCGGGCGGATCGCAAAAAAATCCGCCCGGCGTGCAAAAAAATTGAAAATTAGCTATTGACAAGTGCGGAAAAATCCTGTATTATATACCTTGTCGCCGAACGCTGTGCGAAAGCATCCTTCGGGGTGTAGCGCAGTCTGGTAGCGCACGTGCTTTGGGAGCATGGGGCCGGGGGTTCGAATCCCTTCACCCCGACCAAAATGCTTTCGCACATTCGTGGCCCCATGGTCAAGCGGTCTAAGACATCGCCCTTTCACGGCGGTAACTCGGGTTCGAGTCCCGATGGGGTCACCATTTTTGTTTTCTTCCCTTTGGGGTTTTTACTAAACGGGCCTTTAGCTCAGTTGGTCAGAGCGGCCGGCTCATAACCGGTTGGTCCGGGGTTCAAGTCCCTGAAGGCCCACCATTTTATGTGGCCCGGTAGTTCAGTTGGTTAGAACGCCAGCCTGTCACGCTGGAGGTCATGGGTTCGAGCCCCATTCGGGTCGCCATTTTTTTCGCCGGTTGGGTTGATTTGCTGGTGTAGCTCAATTGGCAGAGCAGCTGATTTGTAATCAGCAGGTTGCGGGTTCAAGTCCCATCGCCAGCTCCACATGGGTAGGTTCCCGAGTGGCCAAAGGGAGCAGACTGTAAATCTGCCGTCACAGACTTCGATGGTTCGAATCCATCCCTGCCCACCAGAAAAAGCACTTGCGAAAGCAAGTGCTTTTTCAGTTATATTCGCCTTCGGCGAGATCAATTTGCTTCGCAAGCTAAATTGGCTGCGCCAGCTAAATTACTGCGGAAGCTTGGGCGAATATAATTTAGCTCTGCGCGAAGCGCAGAATTTAGCTGCTCTGCAGGAGCAATTTCGCTGCCGCTTTAAAGCGGCAATTTAGCTTTGCTTTAAGCAAAAAAGCACCTGCCAGCCGCAGGTACTTTTATCAATCAGTCTTTGCCTTTGAGGCGGGCTTTGGCTTCTTCCACGCTCTCGCCTTCGCGGGTCAGGTATTGATTGATGAATTTGTCTTCCACCTTGGTGTAGGCGCCGACAACACTGCCTTCTACTTTTTTGTAGCCGCCTACAACGGTGTTTTCCACGGCTTTGTAGCCCTTTACGACGGTATCGGCGATTTTTTTGTTCGCCTTGACAAGTTTGGATTTGGCCATAATGATTCTTTTTCCTCCAATCAGATTGAGTCCCAGTATAAAAATCAGCAGGCATACGCTCGCGCCCGTGAGTGCATTCATCAGGCGGATGCCGTTTTGCGGCATGCCGGGGAAGGACGTGAGCATTGCGCGCTGCAATGACATCAGCGATACAAGCGCCTCGGCAAAGGCGAGATTCCGCAGCGCGCGGACGATGGGCGATACGCTTTTGCGGGCATGAAGCAGATGGATGACTGCCAGCGTGATGCGCGTGAACACCCAAACGGCCATCGTGATCACGATGATTTCGTGGTAGCTGCCGCCGCGGTCGTCTGCTACCGACAGGATGACAGTGCCGCACAGGCACAGGGCGAGCAGCAAAAACAGCCAGCCGGTGAATGTTTCGGCAAAGAGTTCGTTATCGCCGCCCGTTTCGGCCTTTCGGCGGATGCGCAGCAGAGAAAATCGCAGCACGCTCAGCACTGTGTAGTACGCGCTGAGGTTTACATACCACCACGAGGCGGTCATCACCCCCAGTGCAGCGTGCAGCAGCGCGAACAGCAGGTTGAATATCAGCCCCCGCAGCGCGCTGCGGAAAAGGCCGTTCACTGGATGCCCTTCACCAGGGGAATGAGCATCAGCAGCAGAAGGATGCCCGCAAGGCCGATCAGCGTGCCGAGGATCAGGCGATTCCATACCATGCAAAAGCACATGCCAACGCCCAGCAGCAGCGTGCCCACTACGCACACAGCGATAAACAGCACGGCTTTGCTGCTCAGGCGGATGGGCGCTTTATGCTCCATTTTGCGGTGGATCAGCAGCGTGACAAGGCCTAGCGCAAGGCCGATCACGCCAAAGATCACGCCTTCGGTGAAGGCATTCCACTCGGGCAGCAGCGCCATGCACATGCCCAGGGCGAACAACACGCCGCTGATCGTGAAGAGTACCAGGGCGACAAAACTACTTTTTTTCATTTCTGAATCTCCTTTCAATAAAACAACAGTTGTGTTTTTAATGCGGATGTAGTATACTGCTGCCGGCAGAGAAAAACAATCATCAATTACACAATATGTGTTGGATTAAAGCGAGGGAAGCATGAATACAAAGAATAACAAGCGCCGCCGCGAATCGCAGGAGAAAATTGAAAAAGCCTTTATGCAATTGCTGCAGACGCGGGAACTCAAGGAGATTACGGTCTCTGATATCTGCAAAATGACAGAGCTGAACCGCAGCACGTTTTACGCCAATTATCAGGACGTGTACGATCTGGCGGACAGACTGCGCGAAAAGCTGGAGAAGGATTTTGATGCGCAGTTCTCGTCCGATCCTGCGGCGAATCATCAAGGCGGCGCGCTGAAAATGTTCACCCATATCCGGGATAATCAGATTTTTTACAAGACGTATTTTAAATTGGGGTATGAAGAAAGACATACCGTATGGGTGTATGATGTGAAGCGCGCGCAGGCGGACTTTGACAATACGCACATCAAATATCACATTGAGTTTTTCCGCCAGGGGCTGAATGCCATTATCAAAATGTGGCTGGACGGCGGCTGCAGGGAAACGCCGGAGGAAATGGCGGATATTTTGTGGCAGGAGTACCGCGGCCGCGCGGCAGCGGGAAAATAAGGAGAAAGCACTTGTGAAAGCGAGTGCTTTTTTGTTTGCGCTCATCCGTTAAGCGTAGTATAATGCCCTTATAAGGAGGGATAATATGCGTTTTGTTTTTATGCGTTATCCTAATGGAAAAGCCAAGGCTGTTACGTTCAGCTATGATGACGGCGTTATGCAGGATCAGCGTCTGGCGGCGATTTTTGATCGCTACGGCATGAAGGCCACGTTCAATATGAATAACGAGCGCCTGCGGAAGGTGAATTTTACCAAAGAGCAGCTGGAAGAATACTTTCTTTCCAAGGGCCATGAAATTGCCGTGCACGGCGCCATGCACCGGGCAAACGGCAGCATGCGGCCCATTGAGGGCATCCGCGATGTGCTGGAGAATCGTCTGGAGCTGGAGGAAAAGTGCGGCCGCATCATCCGCGGCATGGCCTATCCCAATACAGGAATCCGGCAGCTGAACAATATTGACTCCTATGAGCGGATCAGGCAATACCTGATCGATCTTGATATTGCCTATGCCAGAACGCTGGGCGGCGATAATGACGCCTTTCGCCTGCCGGATGATTTTTACGCGTGGATGCCTTCGGCGCATCATGATAATCCGCAGATCATGGAATATATCGACAAATTCCTTTCGCTGGATTTGTCGCCGGCGGTGTATTGTTCCGGCCGCGCGCCCAGACTTTTGTATATCTGGGGCCACAGCCACGAATTTGATAAAAAGGACAACTGGGAGCATATCGAGGACATCTGCCGGAAGCTTGCGCATCATGAGGACATCTGGTACGCCACCAACATGGAAATCTATGAATATGTGGAAGCATACCGTCGCCTGCGTTACAGCGCAAACGGCAAACTGGTGTACAATCCTACGCTGCATACCATCTGGCTGGATGTGGACGGCCGGGGGATCAGCATTGCGCCCGGCGAAACGGTGCGGCTGGAAGAGTAACGGGAGGAAAAGGCTATGTGGGATCAGAATAAAGAAAAGCTGGGCGTCACGGGGCATCGCGGCTGCAAGGCGTATATGCCGGAAAATACGCTCATTTCTTTCCGCGAGGCCTTCCGGCTGGGCGTTGACGTATTGGAATTTGATATCCAGTTCACCCGCGACGACGTGATGATCGTCATGCATGACGATATGGTGGATCGCACCACCGACGGCACGGGCGCGGTGTGCTATAAGACGCTGGAGGAGATAAAACAGCTGGACGCGGGCGTGAAGTTCGGCTATCCCGGGCAGAAGGTGCCTACCTTCGTGGAAGCGCTTGAAATGATCAAGGAAGAATCCGATCCCGGCATGATCCTCAATGTGGAAATCAAGGATCAGCGCCCGCATGTGGTGGATACCGCCATTGCGGAGCTGGAGAGATTTGGCTTGCTGGAGCGCTCGGTGATCGCAAGCTTTGATGCGCAGACGCTTTTGTATGTGCAAAAATACTATCCGCACGTCAAAACGCAGGGGCATCCGCCGGTGAAGATGAAGCGCTATGATCCCAAGGTCCTGGAAAAGATGTACGGCATGGGCGTGCCCATGAGCATGACGGACGAGGAAATCGAGGAGACGATCAAGCTCGCCGATTCCTACGGCATTCAGGCGTGGGCGTATCATGCCGATAACCGCGAGGCTGCCGAGCGCTGCATGAAGTTTGCTTTCACCAACATCACCGCCAACGAGCCGCATGATCTGATCGCATATCTTGACGAAATCGGCCGCCGCGTGGGCAGGTAAGGAGATTACATGAAGATCGCAACGACAATCGGCGAAGTGAAGGGCTATGCCCAAACACCTGCCGAGACGGTGAAAATGTACGAGGGCACAGGCTTTTTGCATCTGGATTATAACTTTGGCGAGGTGCTCAGTCCTGGCAATCCCTTCATGGAGGACGGCTGGCGGGAGATGATGCTGGAGGCCAAGGACGCGGCGCAGAAATTGGGCTTTGATTTTGTGCAGGCGCATGCGCCGCTGTGCAAAATCTGCGGCGGCGATACCGAAAGGGAGCTTGAGGCCACGCGGCGCGCCATCGAAGGATGCGGCATGCTGGGGATCAAAAACATGGTGATGCACTCGGGCTTTCTGCCGGGGTTTGCATATCCCGATGATATGCAGGCGTATTGCCGCGCCAATGCCCCCTTCTTCCGCGCGCTGATTCCTGAGATGGAACGGCATCATGTGCATATTCTTTTTGAAAACACCACCGAGAAGCATTGCCGCGGCGGGAAATTCTTCCCCATTCTCGGGCGCGATCTAAACGCGATGATCGCCTTTATGGATCATCCGCTCTTTGGCGCGGCGTGGGATGTGGGCCACGCCAATATGGACGATATCGATCACGCGGCGCAGATCAAGGAACTGGGAAAGAACCTGCGCGCCATTCATGTGCACGATAACTTTGGCGAAAAGGATATCCATCTGGTGCCTTTGATGGGTTCGGCGGATTATGATAATCTGATGCAGGGGCTGCTGGAGAACGGCTTTGATGGGTATTTCACGCTCGAAATCAAGAATCATTTCTATTTTGAGCGCAGAAAGGGCCTGACAGGACCCTTGGCGCACCCGCCGATGGAGCTCAAGCGCGCCGCGCTGCAATTGCAGTATGCCGCGGCGAAGGCGATCCTCAGCGCCTACAATGTATACGAGGAATAACTTGACACGCAAATTTCGCCTTGCTATAATATAAATATCAAATAAGCGAGGTAACCGCCTGATGAAGATTTGCTGACCTGTTTCAAGTTTTCTGCCCCAAGGGGCTTTGTTTGCTTGTAAATAGGAGGCGAATATTCTTTATGGCGGTTTTGTTGTACGCAAAAAATGTGCACGTGGCCTTTGGCACGCGCACAATACTCAATATAGATGAGCTGGAAATCCGAGACGGCGCGCGCATCGGCCTGATCGGCGATAACGGCGCGGGGAAATCTACGCTGCTTTCTGTGCTGGCCGGCGAAAGAGAGGGCGGCAGTGTGCAGCGGTATGCGCGCTGCGCGGTTGTCCGGCAGTTTGGCGGCGTGGAGGAAGCAACGGCGCGCGGGGCGATCTCGGCGCGGCTGCAGGCAGGAAACGCGCCGCATGAGGGCATCAGCGGCGGCGAAATGGAGCGCATCCGCATTGCCAGGGCGCTGGAAACGCGCGCGCCCATCCTCATGGCGGACGAGCCCACGACCAATCTGGATTTTGCCGGGCGCAGCGAGGTGGAAAAGCTCCTGCACGCGCATCAGGGCGCGCTGCTGCTCGTCAGTCACGACCGCGCGCTGCTCGACAGCCTGTGTACAGAGATCTGGGCGCTCAGAGACGGCAAAATCCGTCGTTTTCCCGGCAATTATTCCGATTTTCGCGTGCAGGAAAAGCGCGAAAGGGAGTTTCAGGAGCAGGAGTGGCGCGATTACACCCATGAAAAGGCGCGGCTCACCGCGCTGGCGGCGGGCGTCAGCGAGGATGCGCGGCACGAGCGCAAAACGCCCAAGCGTATGGGCAACAGCGAGGCGCGGCTGCAGAAGGCCAGCGTGCGCGACAACGCGCAGGAGAAGCTGCAGAACCGCGTGGTGGCCATCAAAAGCCGCATCGAAAAGCTGGAAGTGAAGGAGCGTCCCAAGGCCGAGCAGGTGGTCACGATGGAGCTGTTTGAGCGCGGCGGCATTATCAGCCGCGTGGCCATTAGGGGCAAGGGCGTTACGCTGCGTGCGGGCGACAAGCTGCTTTTGAAGGGCGCATCCTTTACCGTGCCCACGGGCAGGCGCACGGTCATCGTGGGACCAAACGGCTGCGGCAAGACAACGCTCACGCGCTGTATCCTGGACAAAGGCTACGGCATAAAGCACGCGCCGGGCGTGAAAATCGGCTATTTTTCGCAGGAAACGCTGTCGAGTTTGCGGGAAGAAGAATCGATACTGCAAAATGTCATGCGGGAGAGCGTTCTGCCCGAACACATGGCGCGCACGATTCTCTTCCGCATGGGCTTTGCCGCGCGCGATCTTCATAAAGAAATCTGCATTCTCTCCGGCGGCGAACGCGCGCGCGTGCTGCTTAGCGCCCTGCTTGCGGGCGATTATAATGTGCTGATCATGGACGAGCCGGGCAATCACCTGGATCTGACCGCGCTTGAGGCGCTGGAGGAGATGCTTTCGCTTTATCAGGGCACGCTGCTTTTGATCAGCCACGACCGCAGGATGATCGATCGCGTGGCGCAGCGGCTGATATTGTTTGAAAACGGCGGCCTGCACGAATACGAGGGCAACCTTACGGCATACGAAATGGAAAAGCGCCGCGCGGATGACACGCAGCTCGAGATCGAAAAGCTGCGCATGCGCATGGCGGAGATCCTCGGGCGCATTGCCGCACCGCGCAAGGGCGATGACAAAGCGCAGCTGGATGCGCAGTATGACGCGCTGACAAAACAGCTGCGCGCGCTGGAAAGGAAGACGGACGCATGACGGGAATGGAGAAATATCTGAGGGAATACGGCGGGCAAAGCTTTGCCGATTGTTCGCTCAACGATATTGATCTGCTCATTTTTGCGCAATTGAGCTACTGCGATTTTCTGCCCGTGCCGCGCGGCAGCACGCTGTGCGAGGCGGCGCAGGTGATACTGCACACGCCGCGCAGCAAGGATAATACCGAGCAGCGGTTTGAATTTCAGCAGGACAATGATGAAAAACTGCTGCTGTGGGTGGCTGCCTGCCCGCGCTACCGCGATGTGACGGTGCGTGCCTTTGAACGCAAATATGATGAAGAAAACCTGCAGTTTGCGGCGCTTTGCCTGCGCGCGGCGGGGCGGGACATTGTGGTGTACCGCGGCACGGACAACACGCTGGCCGGGTGGAAGGAGGATCTGGATCTGTGCTTCCGCCTGCCGGTGGCGGCGCAGACCTGCGCGCTTGGTTTCTTTCGCCGCATGGCGGAAAACAGCGGGAATGCCTTTATTCTCTGCGGCCACAGCAAGGGCGGCGGGCTGTCGCTGTATGCGGCGCTGTTTGCCGGGGAGGCGCTGCGGCGGCGCATTGAGCAGGTGGTCAGCTTTGACGGCGTGGGCATGCCGGAAAAGGTGCTGCTTCCCTTTGAAAACGATCCGGCGTATGAGGGGATCCTCGACCGCATCCGCGTGATTCTGCCCGAGAGCTCCATCGTGGGCGTGATTTTTCCGCAGCCCGGGCGCGTGCGCACGGTGGACAGCCGGCACACGGGCGTATTGCAGCACTATCCCTACAACTGGATTGTGGAGGGCGCGGACTTTAAGGACAGCGCGCGCACGCTGGTTAGCCGCGCGGCGGCAATCGCCTTTGACGAGTTCCTCGATCAGATCACCATGGAGGAGCGCGAAAAGGTGATCACGCTTTTGTATGAGATCATCCGCACCACCAATGCGCAGACGATTGAGGATGTGCTGCGCGGCTGGATCAAAAATACCGTGCCGGTGGCAAAAGCGGTGCTGGAAAAACTTGACACAGAAAACACAAAGTTGTATCTTAAAGTAGTCACCTCCTTTTACCGCGCGTTGGGGCGCACGGCAGGCATATTGCTTGGCGGTGACGAAAACGATACCGATGCGAAAGGAACGGAGCGCAATGAGTAATCTTTGGCATGACATCTCGCCCGAACGCATTAAGCCCGAGGATTTTGTGGCTGTTGTTGAAATCAGCAAGGGCAGCAAGAAAAAGTACGAACTGGACAAGGAAACCGGCACGATCATCCTCGACCGCATTCTCTACACCTCCACGCACTATCCGGCGAACTACGGATTCATCCCGCGCACCTACGGTGACGATAAGGACCCGCTGGACGTGCTGATTCTCTGCTCGGAGCCTTTGGATCCGCTGACGCTGGTGCGCTGCTATCCCATCGGCATGCTCACAATGACCGACGGCGGCTGCAATGACGAAAAGATCATCGCCATTCCCTTTGGTGATCCCAACTACAATATGTATCACGGCGTGCGCGATCTGCCCATGCACATCTTCAACGAAATGCAGCACTTCTTCAACGTATACAAGGCGCTGGAGGACAAAGAGACCGACGCCGGCGGCCTCAAGGGCCGCAGCGATGCGATCAAGACCATTGCCAACGCAATGGACGGGTACTACCGTAAGTTTGTGAAGGAATAACGACAAAAAAGGCTTGGAACATGGCGTTCCAAGCCTTTTTTATTGTGTCAATGCACCGAGATGGCGATGACGACATCTTTGCAGTCGTTTACTTTGCGCATCAGGCGGCGGCTGGATTCGAGGGTGTCCACCGTTACTTCCAGCCCTACGTGATCGGCCATGCCGCTCTTGGGCGGAACAACATCCACTTCGGAAATATAGACCGACAGCTCTTCATAGAAAGCGCGGGCGGAGCGGATGTCCGTCATTTCAATGTAGAAGGCGCCGCGGTCGCGGTGCTTGGTAGCGCGCTCCAGACGGATCATCACGGTGATGGTGAGCATCACAATCACAAAGGACAGAACCACCGCGAAATAGAAGCCTGCGCCGATGGCAAGGCCGATGCAGGCCGTGGCCCAAAGACCCGCAGCCGTGGTCAGGCCCGTGACGTGCGAGCGATTGCGCACCATGATGGTGCCGGCGCCCAGAAAGCCCATGCCGGAGACCACCTGCGCGCCCATGCGCATGGGGTCTCCGTTTGAGCCCAGGCAATTGGTGGCATACAGGCCGATCAGCGTGGTCATGGACGCGCCGATGCATACCAGAACGTGCGTGCGCAGGCCTGCCGCGCGGCCGTGTCTGCCGCGCTCCGAGCCAATGCAGCCGCCCACC
>JAZQXQ010000324.1:0-4911 GCA_045632965.1 Clostridia bacterium | reverse complement strand
CCCGCCGACGGCGCTGCCTTCCAGCCCTGGCAGCTTTTCTCACAGGAGGTAATCGCGGCGAACGTTCCCACGCCGCTGGTGATCCGGGCCGGAGTCGAACCGGCGCTGCCTTCCAGCCCTGGCAGCTTTTCTCACAGGAGGTAATCGCGGCGAACGTTCCCACGCCGCTGGTGATCCGGGCCGGAGTCGAACCGGCGCTCTCCGCCACGCTGTTATCGCGCATTCATCATTTCGGAGGCCATGCCCACCGGACCATATCGCCCGACTTTCGCCGGGCATTTCCCCCAGTTCTGCAGTTACTACTCAAATCCACTTGTGTACCATGCCGTCAGGTGGACTTTAGGGGATATCCGCACAGGGGGATAGTTATGCGGACACTCCCAAGGAAGCAGCTGCAGTGCTTTGATCATGCTGTAATAGTAAAAGCACATCTTTCTTGGCCCTCCCTATCTTGTGTTGGAGCCGCGAGAATTGAACTCGCTCTGTCGCCTTTGGCCCCATATCGCCGCCACGATCGACGGCGGATATTCCCATTCAACTGGTAATTTGACATTTCCGAACCATCCGCACCTCGCAGGTGATGGTGTTCGTCACGATGATGTACGTCGGCTTTCGGTGGATCACCTGCCAGAACGGCCCCCTCAGACCCGCTTTCCGGATCAGCGCCTTTTCCTCTTCGGTCAGCCGCTTGTCCTTAGCCTTTGCCATCCGCCTGATCCTCCCGCTGCACGAACCACGCCGCCGCGATGTATGCAGCCGCAGGCAGCGCCGCCACGGGCCAGAGCATCCCACAGGCCACATAAATCCACGGTGCGATCTGCGCCGCCTCATGCTTAGATGCCGCCACCAGCAAGCCGAAGATAGCCCCGCTTGCGATCAGCACATAGAGAATTAGAAATAACCAAAACATCAGTCTTACACCTCCCCCGCCTTGTGTTTGATCAAGGCACCCACAATAATGCGGTAGCGGTAGCGACCTGTCATTTTTTCGGCTTTGCAGTAAGGGCAAAGCCCGTTCTGCGCTTTCACCCGGATTTCCTGTGCCGTCGTGCCGTTCTGGAGATACCGTGCCGCTGCTTCCGGCCCTATCTTCGGCAGCGCCAGCAATTCAGCTTCCGTCATTAGCTTCCGCCTCCTTTTTTATTTCTCGCATTTGTGCGAGTTTTACTGCAAAAAAATAGCTGTTGCCTCTTCATTAGTCAGTCTCAGAACTTCTGCAATCTTGTGCATTTGTCCGATCGTGAAGCCAATGCCTTCAGCTTTGAGTTTTCGATAGAATGTGCTGGGGTCCACGCCAATGCGCGCCGCCATTTCCTCATTGCTGATTCTCCGCTCCGCCATTTTTCCGCGCAGCGCATCCATGTTGGTTTTCATGTGCCAGCCTCCTTTCAATCTCGCATTTCTGCGAGTTCCTATTTGTACTCTAACACAGCATTTTTCGATTGTCAACCCCTTATTTCGCATTTCTGCAAGTTTTTTTGCATTTTTGCCTTTTAGGGTCTTGCATTTTTGCAATATATGTTGTATAGTAATTGCGAGGTGATTACTATGACAACTGGTCAACGTATAAAATCCAGACGAAAAGAAATCGGCATGTCCGCAGAATCTCTTGCTGAGGCCTTGGGCGTTTCCCCCGCCACTATTTACCGATACGAGAACGGAGAAATCGAAAAGGTCCCCGGTGACCGTCTTGAACCCATCGCCAATGCGTTGCATACTACCCCCGCATATTTAATGGGTTGGGCCGATGGCGCTGCTGCTCCCGCCGCCACCAACATCATCCCCTTCCCCGAAATGCGCAAGGTGCCCTTGATCGGCTCCATCGCCTGCGGCGCGCCCATCCTGGCGGAAGAACATATTGAAGATTATGTCGATATTCCCCGACACATTTCCGCAGACTTCGCTCTCACCTGCAAGGGCGACAGCATGATCAACGCCCGCATCTTCGATGGCGACATTGTCTACATCCGCCAACAGGACACCGTGGACAACGGCCAGATCGCCGCCGTTCTGATCGACAGCGAAGCTACCCTAAAGCGGGTCAAGCTCTATGCGGATCACATTTCCCTGGAGCCCGAAAACCCCCAGTACCGTCCTATCGTCCTCTGGGGCGAAGAAATGAACTCCGTCCGTGTCATTGGTAAGGCCGTCGCCTTCACCAGCGCCATCCGCTAACCGGAAAGGATCGCCTATGAAGAAGCTGCTTGCACTACTTAAGTATGCCGCCATAGGTTTCGGCGCGTTTCTCTTTTTGGGTGCCGTGCTTGCTGGCAGCAGCCCACCAGGCGTGCGGCTCGCCATTGCTATTGTCGGCATTTCGTTTGCGGCCGCTGTTTTTGTCCCGCTTGTGCGCAGGCTCCTTTTCATTTTCGCCAGTTTTCTCCTCATCTGCGCCCTCGTCTACAGCATTCCAAGCAACAGCGGCGGCGCCCTGGTGATCTTGTTTATTGCCATAGCGGGCTTGTTGGCCTTCGGGGTATATAATGGCTACAAAGTATTCGTAACCGTCCGCAATTCCCGCTTTGCCGCAATGCTGCGGCGAATGCTCCGTAGGTCGGAAATCCCCATCGAACCCGCCATTTGCACGGCACAACCCGTGCAGACCCCGCCATCTGTTCGGCCCGCCACCTATGAGGATGTGCAGGCACTCAAAGCCCTGCGTCGCCTTCGCTCAGATCCGCCCGTACCCCGTCCGGATATTCGGGACAGCTACGCCGTGTACGGCGGCACCGATGCCGAAATGCTCACCATCGATTTTATGGAGGGCCACGATTTTGAATATTGGTGCGCCAATGCTCTCCGGGATATTGGCTTTGAGGATGTGGAAGTCACGCCCGGCAGCGGCGACCAGGGCGTTGACATCCTGGCAGCAAAAGACGGCCTGCGTTATGCCATCCAGTGCAAGCGCTACACCGCCGATCTGGGCAACACCCCAGTGCAGGAAGTGCATTCCGGCAAATATTTCTATCGCTGCCATGTTGCGGCCGTGATCACTAACCGTTATTTCACCCCTGGTGCCAAGGAGCTGGCCGCCGCCACGGGCGTTCTGCTGTGGGATCGTGATTGGATCTTGCGCTACCTACAAACAAAGCAGAGCCCTGATGGTGCGCTTCTGATCTCCCATGCGCCCAGCGCTCCGCCACCCATGGAAGCCGAATTAGACATCGACGAAATTCTCCCCGCCGCTATCGATGTAATCTTGGAGACTGGGCAAGCCTCCGTTTCCATACTCCAGCGGCGCTTAAATCTGGACTACGCCCGATGCGCCCGCTTGATTGACGAAATGGAAGATCTTGGACTCATTGGCCCTTTTAGCGGAATCGCTCCCCGCGTCATTCTGATCACCCGCGTCCAATGGGAAGCTATGCGTTCCGGCGACCTGTAAAACAAAAAGCCGCCCCGGTGTTGCAGCACCGAAGCGGTAAAAATAAAAAATGCCCTCCCGGAGTTGCAGCTCCGAAAGGGCGTGTAGAAAACTTCCAACCAATCACGATAGGGGTAGTCTACCCTTTTATGGTAGCATATCCCCTCCCAAAAATCAAGGAGGAATTATGGCAAGACGCGAAAACGGTAGTGGTACCATCATTAAGCGAAAGTATGTCAACAGCGTGAAATATGTCGCCCATTCTCCAGTCAAGTACGAGGTCGATGATAGTGGCAAAGTCAAAACCATCCGCTACAAAATCGGCACCTTCGCCACCCGCAAGGAAGCCCGCGAAGCGCTGGAGCTATACAACAAGCACCCCACGCCCAAGTACAATTACACCTTGCAAGATGTGTATGAGGATTGGAAGCGCACCGCCTTCAATGACCTGCAAGGCTCCACAAAAACGAGCTGGACCACAAGCTGGGCCAAAATCTGCGAATGCGCGAAGCCCAGTATCTCCAGCAAGTTGATGCGTGAGATCACCACCGGCGATATCCGGGACTTGCTGGACTTCTACGCCTATGATCGCGAAGAGCTTGACGTGAGCGGAAACATCGTCACGATCCCGCCACTCTCCAAAAGCTATATCACCAAGCTCAAAGCACTTATGACCCAACTCTGCACCCACGCCATGGAGAACAATATCATCGACCGCAATTATGCTTCCCTTGTCAAAATCCCCAAGATGGAAGCTGGCAAGCGCAGAGCTATGACGGACATCGAATTTGCCAAGTTGGAAAAAGGATGGCAAAACGCGCCCGGCGGAGATGCCTGCTTGGTCCTCTGCTATACGGGCTTCCGGGTGTCCGAATTCTGTCAACTCACGAAATTCGCTTACGATCCCAAAAGCCACACCCTCAAAGGCGGCCTAAAAACGGACGCCGGCAAGGACCGCACCGTCCCTGTCCATCCTAAAATTCTCCCGATTGTCGAGCGCTGGTACAAAGCCAGTAAAGGCCCATTGTACCCGCGTCCAGACGGAAAAGCTTACAACAAGGACAGCTTTTCAAACGGAGTCTGGAAACCATGCATGCAGTCTCTCGGCCTTCCCGATGATCTAACCCCGCATTCCGCCCGCCACACCTTCGGCACAAGAATGTCGGCAGCTGGCGCCAGACCGGAAGATATTCAGAAAATCATGGGCCACGCCGATTACAGCATGACCGCTAACACCTATATCGACCAGGACGACGCCGCTCTTAAAGCGGCGATTGAACGGCTTGCATAAGTATCAACCCCGTATCAACCCCGTATCAACGCTCGCAAAATTCCAGAAAAGCCCCGAACTTTTAGGCAAAGAAAAACGGATGATTTCCTAAGAAATCAGCCCGTTTGGTCCGAGGGTCGAGATTCGAACTCGAGGCCTCTTGAACCCCATTCAAGCGCGATACCAAACTTCGCCACACCCGGTTATTTGCTTGCACGCCTCAGCGCTTGAGTATGATAGCACACCTTGCCGAAAAATGCAAGCATTATTTTTCATT
>JAZQXQ010000323.1:0-2986 GCA_045632965.1 Clostridia bacterium | reverse complement strand
AATTGCCGCTGAGGGAGACGCCGGAGTTGAAATACAAAGGCTCCTGCATGCGCTTTTTGAGCGTCAGGACGGTATCGTTATAGTCGCCTTCCATCAGCGTGCCGTTGGCGCGGCCTTCCTTGTTGAGAACGGCATCGGAGAAGAGGAGGTTATACAGCTCTTCGTCGATAACACCCGTCTGCTTAAGGCCGTTGACCTTCTGCAATTGCTTGACACGCTCGGTCATGGTGGCGTTAAATTGATTATGCGAGGACTTCGTGTTATAATAACCAAGCTCGTACATGCGATCCTTGATTTTGCTGATTTCGGCGTTGGCGTCGCCCTCCTTATACAGGACTTCGGCCATCGCCAGGGGCATAAGGCCCAGGGCCAGGCAAATAACAAGCACCATGGAAATGATGCGCTTGCATGCGTTCATTTTTTACTTTATCCTCCGATATTGTGATATGGGCAAAAACCCATAATATTATAGCATTGATGGAATACAGCGTCAATCTTCCGCAAGGAAGGGAAAGTGTAAAAACTGCGAAAAACAATGAAAAATGCAAGAAAATTCACAAATAATGGAAGAATGCTTCTATTTATATGGGCAGCGCTGCTATGGGTTTTCTGCATGCCGTGCGCGCTGGGCGAAAGTGACGCAGCGTCACTGCTTTCCCTGCCGCAGATTCACTTGGAAGGCGCGCTTTTGAGCACGGTGGAAAATAAAAAGGGCAAACTGACGGTGCAGGACGGGCAGGAGGAATTTGCCTGCGATATCACGATCAAATACCGCGGCACGTATTCTGCTTCCTTTACACTCAAACGCAATTATACGCTGCATCTCAAAAACGCGGAGGGTGGGCAGCTGAAAGAAAGCCTGCTTGGCCTGCGCGAGGATGACGACTGGGCGCTGCTGGGCGGGTATTCCGATCCCTCGCGGCTGCGGATCTTGGTGGGGCTGGATCTGTTCCGCGATACCTGCGGTGCTGCGCCCCGCGGAAAGCTGTGCGAGGTGTATTTCGGGCAGTATTACAAAGGCATTTATACGCTGGTTGAGCGGCCGGACAGAAAGAGCGCGAACGTGCCCAAGGACGGCGCGCTCTACCGCGTGCTGGCGGGCAGCGTGGACGGGGTGGATATTTTGTCTATGTCCGCAGGCGATACGCCGCAGGGGGAGAGCTGGTACAATATCGGCAAGGTGTATCCCGCGGAGGATGACGGCTGGCAGGCGATGGAAAGGCTGCATGCTTTTCTGACGGAGGCGGATGACGCCGCCTTTGCGGTAGGCGTGGATGAATATCTTGATCTTTCTGCTTTTGCCGATTATTACCTTTTTGTCAATCTGACGGGCGCGTCGGATAATATGCAGAAAAATCTGTTTCTTTGCTGGGACGGCGAAGCGTTTTATCCCATGATCTGGGATATGGACGCGGCCTTCGGCCGGCTGTACAACGCCGAATTATCCGATCCCGCCGCGTGGTATTCATCGCCGCTGTTTGAGCGGCTGCTGAACATCGAGAGCTTTCGTGCGCTTCTGCGCGTGCGCTATAAGGCGCTGCGGGAGCAGTTTTTTCCGGAAAACGTCTGTGCGCGCTTTGAGCATTACGCATTGCAGCTGGAAGAAAGCGGCGCGCTTGACCGCGAAGCGGAGAGATTCAGCACATATACCGATATGACGACGCAAAAAACGCATGCGCTTGACGTGCGCGGGGAGATTGAACTGATCCGGGATTTTATGCAAAAACGCATCGATCTGCTGGACGGCGCCTTTTTGCAATGATGCTTCCATTTTGGCGCAAAATCGTGTACAATAATAAAGATAACTGATGATGAGGAGCATACGCAGGTATGAGCGTCCTTGGCCCGATTGTGATTGCTGTTCTGGCGGTTTTTTGTCTGATCGCCGGTTTTTTGCCGCGCCTTACGCGCTTTTTGCGCAAGGCGGGGTGCATTATGCTTGCCTGCCTTGCGCTGGAGGGCGTTGTCTTCAATTATAATGCGCTCAACACGCGCGGACTTTCCCCGAAGGAAACAGATATGGCGCTTGCGCAGACGGCAGTGGAGGAGCTGCCGGGCGAAAGCACTTATCTTTCGGCGGTTACGCCTTCGGGACAGGAGATTGCGCCCGTATACCGCACGACGATGACAATGGAAGGGCTTTCCCTTGAAACGGAAACCCTTGCGCTGTATTTTGAAGGCGACAATGTGATCATCGACGTGGAGGTTTATATTCAGGATGCTGCGTACTCCGTGGGTTTTGCGCCGGCATACAGCGCAAAGGTTGCTCCGGGAAGCAAAGAGCACAACGGCGTGACGGTGCCCTTTGACAGCAACGGCGTTATGACGGGCCTGCAGCTTGTATTTGAAGCGGAGGATCCCGAAACGAAGATCACCCGCATCGTTTTTGATGCGCCCATCGCCTATTGTTTCAGCCTGCTGCGGTATCTTGTTTTCTGCCTGCCGGCGCTGCTGCTGAGTGCCATTCTGCATTATAAATGGTATTTGGTGGTGCTTGACCGCAAAAATTCCGCCCACCGCGCGGCGTATGCCGTGACGGCGCTGCTGTGCGTGCTGCTGGTGATCTGGGTGCAGCATCTGTGTACGCCTTTTGATTCTACGCGCTTTGCCTATACCAAAGCGCTGGAGTATCCTTTTGAAAGATCGGTATATGACTATCGTACATTTGCGCACGCGGTGATGTTTGATTCTCTGGCGCGAGTGCAAAGCAACGTGAATCAGGTAGTGTCTGACACGCTGGCGGCAATGGAAAATCCTTATAATCCCACGCAGCGTATTGCGCAGGACGCGGAGTATATGTTCGACTACGCGCTTTACGACGGTCAGTATTATTCTTATTTCGGCCTGACGCCGGTGCTTACGTTCTACGCGCCTTTCTATGCGCTGATGGGCTATCTGCCCAGCTACACCACGGCGGCGTTGTTCTTTGCGCTTTTGAGTGTGATTGCGGCGTTTATGTGCCTGTGGGAGGCGGCAAGGCGCTTTG
>JAZQXQ010000322.1:0-2087 GCA_045632965.1 Clostridia bacterium | reverse complement strand
AACGCTGCTTTCTTTGTTACTTTCTTGGGCTCCAAGAAAGTAACGTCCCCTTCGTCTCCCTCGTTACTCTTTATCGTACAGCTCGCACCCGCTCTTTTCAAGCACCGCCTGAATGTCCTTTACGTCCACTTCGCGGGGAGTAACATTCTTCTGTACGCTCAGCGCCGCCGCTGTGCCGGCCGCCTGACCGGTGGCCATGCACACCGCCATCACGCGGTAGGACGCGTGCGCGCGGTGCGTGCCGGAAATGCAGCGGCCCGAGAGCACAAGGTTATCTACCTTCTGGGGCAAAAGCGCGCGGTAGGGGATGTCATAAGGCGTGCAGGGCTGGGATTTGCCCTCCGCCTGACCGCCGCCGGTGGGATTATGAATATCAATGAGGAACCACGCGCGGTGCACGACCACATCCTCGTGGCGCACGCCCTTTTCCACATCCTGATCGGAAATGGTGTAATCGCCGTGGAAGCGGCGCGTCTCGCGCACGCCCAGCGTGACCGCCGAGCTCTTCACGCGGCAGTTTTCAAAGCCGGGCACGTATGTCCTGAGGAAAGAAACGATCTGCGGAATCTGCCCGCGCAGCTTTTCTTCCGCCAGCGTCGCGCCCTCCAGCGTCAGCGTGTCGTAGCCGTTGGCCTGCGTGGCGTTGACATTGCGCTCGCCGGGGTAGAAGGTCTTGTGCAGGCGCACGATGGACACGTTTTCGGGCAGAATGCCCTTGGCGTGCATGTCCTTGCACATCTGGCTATAGCCCGTGCCGTCGGGCAATTTTACAGGATCGGAACCGCCGTTGCAGAAAATAGCCACGGATTCATCCACGTTTTCCACCGTAAATTCGATCGTCACCGGCTGGCAGCGGCCGTCGCTGTCGCGGCCCATCGAGAAGGGCGCGCCGGCGAGGAAGGCGAGCATGCCGTCGCCCGTGGAATCGACAAAGCACTTGCCGCGATATGCCGCAAGGCCCGTGGGCGTGTTGACCACCACCGCGGTGATCTTGCCGTTTTCCATGACCGCATCGCACAAAGGCGCGTTCACCAGGAAGTCCGCGCCGCTTTCGCGCACAAAGCGCATCAGACGGCCCTTGGTTTCCTCCACATCCAGGCTTACTTCGTCGCCGATGTAGGATTTGCCCATGGGCACTTCCTCATGGCCCTGGCGGAAAACCTTGACCAGTTCGCCGTACATCGTGCCTTTGGCAACGCCGCCGAGGATGGGGTTGACATGTCCCACCGTCAGGTTGCCGCCCAGCACGCCGTTTTTATCCAAAAGGAGGGTCTTTGCGCCCTGACGCGCCGCAGCCACCGCCGCGCACACGCCCGCAGGGCCGCCGCCAACCACGATGACATCATATTCACCGGCTACGGGAAGCTGCTTCTGATACTGAATCATTGTGCACATTCTCCTTTGAGCGATCCGTTTTTTTTATTTTATCATCCGCATGCGGCGGTGTCAATGCGTTGCGGATGCACGAAAAGGGTGCTATAATGAGAAAAAAGCCTGAAAGGAAGTAATTTTTTATGTGGCTGATTTCCACCAACTCCGGTCTGCACTCCGCGCGTCCGGGCAAGGCGCGTTTTCCCATGCAGGAAGCCCCGGCGTTTTTCAAAAAGGCCGGCTTTGAGGCTATGGATATCAATTTTGCCGCCACAATCTACGACGGCGAATATAAACACGAACCCATCCTGGACGGCGATAACTATCTTGCCCAGGCCATGGAAGTCAAGCAGGCCTGCGACGAAAACGGCCTTGAAATGACGGTGTCGCACCTGCCCTTCTACAATTATGAAATGGAAGACAAGGAAAAGCTCTCTTTCTGCAATCAGATGATGGAGCGCGCCATCCGTGCCAGCGCGCACATCGGCGTCCGGTATGCCGTCGTGCATCCCCACCGCTGCCCCGCCAAGCATATCAAGATTGCGCGCACGGTGGAAATCCTCCGTCCCTTTGTGGAACTCGGCCGCAGCCTGGGCGTTACGCTGTGCGTGGAAAACATGTACACCGTTACTGCCGAAGCCACGCGCATGATCGCCGATCAGCTGGACTGCGGCATCTGCTGGGATGTGGGCCATGCCAATTTCGGCGGCCACGAC
>JAZQXQ010000321.1:0-3487 GCA_045632965.1 Clostridia bacterium | reverse complement strand
AGCACGGTAGTTCTGGAACAGGGGGTTCAGCTGTTCGGACATGGTGTAAACGAAGTCCTCAGCCTTGATAGCGTCGCCGTTTTCCCACTTCAGATCATCACGCAGGGTGTTCTTGTAGGCATAGCCCTTGCCTTCAGCGGGCAGGTTCCAGTCAGCAGCATACTGAGCGGTAACGTCTTCCAGCTTCGTGGCAGCGCTGTAGATCACTTCAAATTCACCGGGCAGGATCTCGCCGTACTCATCGTACTTGAAATCATAGGTGAAGAAGGAGCTGCCGATGTAGCTCATGATCTCAGTGTCGTTGTTATCCTGGTAGGTCAGCTCGTTCCAGTTGGAAGGAGACAGAGTGAGATAGGTGTTATAAGTGTAAACACCTTCCTGGGCTTCGGAAGCAACAACTTCCGCCATAGCGGTGCAGCTGAGAAGCACGCACAGCACCATGACCAGGGCCAGAATTTTCTTCATGGGGTTTCCTCCTAAAATTATTCTTCGTATCACATAGTAATACGTATATAGTATTATAAAGCCATATCGTCCATATTGTCAAGGTAAAACATGGGCAAAAATGCATAATGGGCCGCCGTTTCCTGCATTTCTATTCAAAAAGCCCGTATTTCCCAAGCTTTCTCCGCCGCGCCCTATTATAAATGGAAAGAACTATATTTTTTACACAAATCCAAAATTTGTATTTTTTATGTATTTACAATCGGCGCAATCTATCATATAATATTGGTTGGCACGGTTCCTGTACGATCTGGTCTCAGGATCAGACCAGAACCGATGCATAATATCAAGGAGGAAATCTCTAATGAAGAAGTTCCTGGCTATGCTGCTGTGCGTGACCATGATGGTCACCATGGTTCCCGCTATGGCCGAAGGCGCTGACGCTGATATCGTGATCATCGGCGCCGGCGGCGCCGGCCTGTCTGCCGCCCTCGAAGCCGTTTCCAACGGCGCCGAGAAGGTCATCATTCTGGAAATGACCGGCGTTACCGGCGGTGCTCTGAATTTCACCAGCGGCTCCATGTCCGCTGCCGGCACCACCATCCAGAAGGAAGACGGCATCGAAGATACCGTTGAATCCTACATCGCCGACATCATCAACAACGGCGACGATTTCGGCGGCCAGCCCAATGTTGAGCTGATCACCGTGTATGCCAACAAGGCTGCCGCTACCTTTGACTGGCTGTACGAAAACGGCCTGAAGGAGTGCAAGTTCTCCGCCGACCGCGCCACCGGCGCCCGCGCCGTGTTCGCTCCCGAGCATGCCCTGTACTCCATCGCCCGCACCTACAAGGCTTCCCCCAAGGACGCCACCAAGTATAAGTCCGCTGCCCACGAAGTGCTGGACACCCTGGTTGCCGCCAACGACAAGATCGAAGTGATCTTCAACGCCAAGGCCACCGAGCTGGTTGCCAACGAAAAGGGCCAGGTCCTGACCGTTAAGACCGAAGACGGCACCTCCTACACCGCCAAGAACGGTATCATCGTCTGCACCGGCGGCTACTCCTCCAACAGCAAGCTGATGGGCCAGTACACCGAGTACGGCGAGTACTACCTGGCCGGCGGCGCTCCCGGCTCCGACGGCAACGCCCTGCTGATGATGCAGAAGGTTGGCGCCGGCCTGACCGCCATGGACGCCATCCCCACCTTCCCCATGGGTCTGGTTGACAAGACCGATGAGACCCGCGGCTCCATCGCCTCCACCTACACCTGGAAGACCGGCGGTATCGTCGTCAACCAGGAAGGCCTGCGCTTCACCAACGAAACCGAGTCCAATCCTGCTCCCCGCGAGGTTGCTCTGGAAGAACAGCCCGGCGCCGTGCAGTATGACATCTACACCGACAAGATTCTGGCTGATCTGACCACCGCCGGTCAGGCCTACTTCATGACCGCCTACTTCAGCAGCCCCGAATCCAAGGGCGCTCACGTGATGTACGAAGCCGACTCCATCGAGGGTCTGGCCGAGGCCATCGGCGTTCCCGCTGAAAACCTGAAGAAGACCATCGAAGAGTACAACGCCGCCGTTGAAAAGGGCGAGCCCGATCAGTTCGGCCGCGAATTCAACGTCTCCAACACCTACAACATCGCCACCAACAAGGTGGAAGGCGAAAAGTACTACGCCATCCGTCTGCACGCTCTGTGCGTGATGACCCTGGGCGGCGTGACTGCCAACGCCAACATGCAGGTGCTGGACGAAAATGGCAACGTGATCCCCGGTCTGTATGCTGCCGGTGAAGTCGTCGGCGGTATCTGGGGCAAGTTCGTTTCCGGTGGTACCGGCGTTATGGGCCCCATCGTCTTCGGTCAGGTTGCCGCCGCTCACGCGATGACCAACACGCTGGCTGAAGGCTACACCGTGAAGGCTGCCGCTAACCTGCTGGACGAATCCCTGTTCGCCAAGGAAGTTTCCACCGAGAAGCTGTTTGACATGAGCCAGGCTCTGACTGACGGCGAATACACCGCCACCGTGGACGGCCAGAACGGCCCCATGGAAGTGAAGGTTGTTATCGCTGCTGGCAAGATCGCTGACGTTGTGGTTGTCTCCAACAACGAGACCGCCGGCATCGCCGCCGCCTCTCTGGAACAGATCCCCGATGCCATCGTTGCTGCCAACGATCCCACCGTGGATACCCTCACCGGCGCTACCCTCACCGGCAACCGCATCATGAACGCTGTTGTGGAATGCCTCAAGCAGGCCGCGAAGTAATTCAAAACACATAAAAGAATGGGAGAAGCGAAAGCTTCTCCTGTTTTTTGTTGAATCAAAGCGGTATCTTTGCTATAATTTATATATTGTTATGCAAAGGAGCGCAGCCCATGAACGAACGCGCTGTATTTGAATCCATCCAAAGAGAAATGGCTCTTCTGCCCGGCCATACGGGCTTTTATTACAAAAATCTTGTTACCGGCAATGCCTTCGGCGTGCGCGAAGACGAAATTTACGGCGCCGCCAGCGTGATGAAGCTGCCGCTATATCTGCTTGTGCTGCAAAAAGCGCTTGAGGGAAAACTGTCCATGGATGATCCCCTCACCGTCACACAACAGGACAAGGTGCCCATCTGCGGCGCGCTCACGCTCTTCACCGGCGATATCACCGCCGATATCCGCACGCTGTGCAAGCTGATGATATCTATCAGCGACAATACCGCCACCAACCGCCTGATCGATCATCTGGGCATCCCTGCCATTCAGGAGGGCTTCAACGCATTCGGGCTGGAAAAAACCATGATTCGCCGCAAGCTCTTTGATAGCGCTGCCTCGCGCGCCGGCATTCAGAATACCATCTGCCCGCGGGAAATCGGCGAGCTGCTGGAAAAGCTGTATCGCGGGGCGATCCTCTCCCCCGAGCTGTGCAAAGAAGCCATCGACACGTTGCTTTTGCAGCAGGTGGATCATAAACTCAACGGCAAAATCTGCGGCGAGGTAAATATCGCCCACAAAACGGGCGAGGATGATCATCTGAGCAACGACGTGGGCATTGTCT
>JAZQXQ010000320.1:0-7309 GCA_045632965.1 Clostridia bacterium | reverse complement strand
CGGACAGGCGCGTCATCGTGCAGCCAAGGGAGAAGCAGGCGCCGTTGAGCGTGTCCACATAGCGGCGGATCTCCGCCTGATCGGCAATGCTGTCCATGACGGCCAGCACGCAGTCATTGCTGCGCAGGATGCCGATAGCATTGCGGCAGTCGGCGATGGAACGCACGTTGATGACGCAGGCACTGGAAGATTTCTGTTGCTGGGGCTGCTGCGGCGCAGCGCCCGGGAAAGGCACGACATTGGGATCCATCTGCGGCTGGGGCGGCTGCTGGGGCTGCTGATGCTGCGCGGAGCGGCGGTTGCGCGGAGCGACGTAAGGCTCGTTCACGCTCTGCTGCTGCGGCGGACGATAGCCCTGCTGGAAGGGATTTTGCGTATTCTGCTGGGGCGGCTGCTGGTAGGCAGGCTGCTGCTGATAGGGCTGCTGATAAGCACTCTGCTGCGGCTGCTGATAGGGCGCTTGCTGATAGGCAGGCTGCTGATAGACAGGCTCTGTCTGCGGGGGCATGGGCGCTTCCATCTGGGACGCTGCTTCCTCCTGCGGCTGAACGCTCTCCTGCGGATCGCGATCGCCGTGGAAGAAAGAATTATCAGGGCCAAAGAAACGCTTGGCGCTCTGCAGGATATCTTGGAAAGCCATGAAAACCTCCTGAGTGGGAATAAAGGCATGTGCCGGGGCACAGATAAAGCAATTGTGGGCATGCCGGAATAAACGTCCGTCACGCACTCTTCATTATATACGGAGAAAGGCCGCTTTGCAACCGTTTAGACGGCGAAAGGTGTAAATTTCCCGAGAATTACTTAGAAAACAAGCACCGTGGAACCAACGGAGAGAATGTTGTCCAGCATGGGGATAATGTAGGCTTCGTTGTTGACTTCGTTGATCACCGTGACGGGCAGGAAATACTGGCCGTCGGGCTGCACAACGACAACGCCCAATTGCCCGTTGCTGCTGGTGAGCGATGCGGAGGGCACGGTGAGGGTATACACGCTTTCAGACAGCTGCACATGGCAGGAGCGCACATACAATACGGGGGTCACGTCGCTTTGCACATTGAGGCGCAGAAGCAGTTGGCCGCCGGAGCGGGTGACGCCCTCCACCTGTGCGGACACGCGGGTGTTGTCAAAGCTTTCGATCAGCAGCCCGTAGGAGGCGCCGATTTCGGGCGTCCAGGTGGTGTCGTCGCACAGCATCAGCACTTTCCAATTGCCCTGGCGTACCAGACGGTATACGGCAATTTCGTTACGCTCAAGCGCGGCGGAATCGGGCAGATTGCCGCGGTACATGCTCAGAACATCCTGCGGGCTGAACATGGAGCAGGTGCTGGTGGTGAGAACGCGCTCAAAGCCGTCGGTATAGAAGCTGACGATGCCCGTATCGCCCGCGCCGAACTGCTTGGTCCACGTTTCGATGCGCTGCAGCTGCATCTTTTCGTCATCGTACAGGCGGCTGAGCTTTTGGTCGTCGGCATATTTCTGCTTGAGGTAATAGCTGCGCTCGCTGATGGCTTCGCTCAGCAGCGCTTCCTGATTGAGCAGACTGCCCGTCGCGCCCTGAACGAGGGACTGGGTCTCCTGCGCGCGCTCCAGCACGGAAGAATTATAGCGCTTGAGCTGGGCGTCGGCTTCGATATTGGTGGTGGAAAGCAGCAGCAGCTGATATTCCTTGATCTGCGCGCGGAAATCGCGCAGCTTGGTCCATTCCTTGTTGCTGAAGCCCGAGGTATATACCGTGCAGACATTGGTGCCGCGCGTTACGCTGCTGCCTTCTTCCACGGCGGAATAGTCAATCTGCGTGATGCCTTTTTCGGTGTAGAGCGTTTCATTGCGCACAATCAGCGCTTCGCCCGTATAGCTGGAGCCCAGCGTGCCGTCGCCCACCAGCGCGGTGTGCACCTGCGGATTGGCGGCAAACTGGAAAACGGCGATGGCGATGAGCCCGACGGCCAGCAGGGCGATAAAAATACCAAGGAAGAGATTAAGCTTATTGTAATTGCGCTGCCGGGGCGCCTGATAGGGCGCCTGACGGTTCTGCGGGAAGGGATCGGGCTGCTGGGGCTGATAGGCCGCCTGATAGTATTCGCTTTGCTGCTGGGGCGCGGACTGCTGCGGCTGCTGGTAGGGCTGATAAACCACCTGCCCGGGCGCAGCGTAAGCATTTTGCGGCATGCCGTTTTGCCCCACGGGCTGCGTGGGGATTTGCGGGCCTTGCGGCGCATAATAGGGCTGCTGATACGGCTGCTGCTGCGGGGCGTTCATCTGCGGCACAGCGGTAAAGCCCTGCTGTTCGTACTGATTATCGTAACCGCTCTGGGGCGTTTGCATGCGATTCCTCCGAATGAAAGAATAAATACGTATCTAAAATAACTTCTCTGCCGGCAGCAAAAAACCTGCCGGAAAGTGTCGGAATGCCTTAAATTTCCTCGTTTTTGCACACGGCTTCGGCTACGCGCAAGCCGTCCACCGCCGCGCTCATGATGCCGCCGGCATAGCCTGCGCCCTCGCCTGCGGGATAGAGGCCGAGGATGTTGGCTTCATACACACTGTTGCGCGGGATGCGCACAGGACTGGAGGAGCGGGCCTCAACGCCCGTCATTACCGCATCGGGATGCGTGATGCCGTGCAGCTGCCTTTCAAGCAGCGGCAGGCCATGCTTCAAGCCTTCAGCGGCGAAGGCGGGCAGCACTTCGCGCAGATCGCAGGGAGTGACGCCGGGCCGGTAGGTGGGCGTGACGTCGCCAAGGCGATTGGATGCGCGGTCCTGTAGGAAATCCTCCACGCGCTGCGCGGGCGCATGATAATTGCTGCCGCCGGCACGGAAGGCCTTTTGCTCCCACTCGCGCTGAAGAATGAGGCCCGAGAGCGGATGCTCATCCGGGAAATCCTCCGTGCGCACGTCAATGAGCAGCGCGGCGTTGGCGTTTTCGCCGTCGCGGGCGAAGGTGCTCATGCCGTTGGTACATACACCGCCTTCCTGACTGGCGGCGGCGATCACCTGGCCGCCGGGGCACATGCAGAAGGAGTATACGCCGCGGCCATTCGGCAAGCGGCAGTTGATGTGATATTCGGCAGCGGAAAGCAAGGGGCTTTCGGCGAATTTGCCGTACTGTGCGCGGTTAATCATCGATTGATGATGCTCAATGCGCACGCCTACGGAGAAGGGCTTTTGCTGCATATCAACGCCGGATTGATACAGCGCCTGGAAGGTATCGCGCGCGCTGTGGCCCACGGCCAATATCACCTGCGAGGCGGCTTGCTCATAGGTTTGCCCCTCCCTGCGGTAGGTGACGGCGCGCAGTTGATTGCCTTTCGCGTGAAAGCCCGTGACCTTGGCACCAAAGAGCACCTCGCCGCCAAGGGAGATGATTTCATTGCGGATGGAGGCGACGACTCCGGGCAATTTATCCGTGCCCACATGCGGGTGCGCCTGGTAGAGGATGCACTCGGGCGCGCCGTGCTCCACCAATGTATGCAGTACCTGACGGCAGCGGGGATCCTTGATGCCCGTTGTCAGCTTGCCGTCCGAAAACGCGCCGGCGCCGCCCTCGCCGAACTGCACGTTGCTCTCGGGATTGAGCGTGCCGTCGGCAAAGAACGTTTCCACCGTGCGGGCGCGCTTGTCCACGCTTTCACCGCGTTCAAGGCAAAGGGGGCGAAGCCCTGCCCTTGCCAGATACAAGGCGGCAAACAGGCCGCAGGGGCCAAGGCCGATGACCACGGGGCGCTCGCTGCGCGCTTTGGCGGGCGCAGGGGAGAGCGGCGGCGTGGGCTTTGCGATGGAGGCCGTGCCGGGCTTGCATTTTTTAAGGAGCGCTTCCTCATCCGTTTTCAGATCAAGATCGAGGGCAAAGACAAAGCAAACGGCGCTTTTGTCGCGTGCGTCCACGGATTTTTTGCTGACCTGATATCCGCGCACAGCCTTGGGCTTTAAGCGCAGACGGCGCAGCGCTTCGTTCAGCGCGGCCTCTTCCGCTCTGTCGCTCAGCGGCACTTTCAGGTTGGCAACTCGCAGCATCTCTTCACCCCCATAATAATACTATTTTATCATATCACATTCCGGCGTATTTGTCATCAGCTTTGCCTTTCGTACTTTTATTTTCCTTATAAATATGTTATACTGAAGGGGAACAACTGTTTGAAAAGGAATACGGACAATGAATCTTGACGCACTCAATCCCATGCAGAGAAAAGCGGCGGAAACGCTTGAAGGCCCCGTGCTGATTCTGGCGGGCGCCGGCAGCGGCAAAACGCGCACGCTGACCTACCGCGTGGCCAATCTTTTAAGCCACGGCGTGGCCGCGTGGCATATTCTGGCGCTTACTTTTACCAATAAAGCCGCCCGCGAAATGAAAGAGCGCATCGGCCGCCTGGTAGGCGAAAGCACGGCGGAGGAAGCGTGGATCGGCACCTTCCATTCCACGTGCTGCCGTATCCTGCGCCGTGATATTGAAAAGCTTGGCTACGAGCGCTCGTTTACCATTTATGATGACGATGATCAGGCGCGCGTGCTCAAGGCCGTTTTAAAGGAACTGAACATCGACGAAAAATTCCTGCCCGCGAAGGAAATTTCGGCGAAGATTTCGGATGCAAAAAACCGCCTTTTGTCGCCGGAGGAGTGGTTTTCCACTTCGCCGCGCGATTATCGATCGGGCAAAATTCATGATGTTTTTGTGGAGTACGAGCGCCGGCTCAAGGCCGCCAATGCGCTGGATTTTGATGATCTTTTGGTCAAGACGCTGCAATTGTTTTTGGATCATCCGCCGGTGCTGGAATACTACCAGCGCAGGTTTGAATACGTGCACGTGGACGAATATCAGGACACCAACTACGCGCAGTATCAATTGGTGCGGCTGCTGACGCAGGAAAGCCGCAATCTGTGCGTGGTGGGCGACGACGATCAGTCCATTTACGGCTGGCGCGGCGCGGATATCCGCAATATTCTTGATTTTGAAAAAGACTATCCGGACGCCGTGGTGATTAAGCTCGAGCAGAATTACCGCTCGACGGCCAGTATTCTCGACGCCGCCAACCAGATCATCGCCCACAATGAGGGCCGCAAGGAAAAGGAACTGTGGACAAGCGATGGCGAGGGCGAGAAGATCAAGCTGTATTCCGCCTCCGATGAACGCGAGGAAGCGGTGTGGATCTGTCAGAAAATCAAAACCTACCAGAGGCAGGGCACGGGTCTTGGACACATGGCGGTGCTTTACCGCATGCACGCGCTCTCCCGCGTGATGGAAGAAACCTTCATGCGCGCGGGTATTGCCTATCGCGTGTACGGCGGCACGCGCTTTTACGACCGCAAGGAAGTGCGCGATGTGCTGGCGTATCTGCGATTGATCAACAACCCGGCCGATGACGTATCGCTGACCAGAATTATCAACGTACCCAAGCGCGCCATCGGCGATACCACGGTGGATACGCTTATCCACCATGCGCGGCAGAACGATATGTCGCTGTATACGGCCGTTGTCGTGCCGCCGGGCGATCTTAATAGCCGCGCCAAAAAGAGCGTGGGGGATTTTGCTCAGCTGATCAACAATCTGCTCATCGCCAAGGAAATGCTGCCGCTTTCCGAGTTTGTGCAGAAGGTGGTGGACGACGCGGGGCTGATCAAGCAGTATAAGGAAGACAACGACGAAGACCGCACGCGCGTGGAAAATATCAAGGAATTCCTCGGCGCGGTGACGGAATTTGAGCAGAAGAGCGAGGATAAGTCGCTGGCGGCGTTCCTGGAGAATGTGGCGCTGGTGACGGAGCTTGACAATCAGGAGGACGCGCCGAACTTTGTGACGCTGATGACGCTGCACTCCGCCAAGGGACTCGAGTACGATGTGGTGTTCCTCTCCGGTATGGAAGAAGGCATTTTCCCCTCTGCCCGCGCGATGCAGGAGGATAACCGCGTGGAGGAAGAACGCCGCCTTTGCTATGTGGGCGTGACGCGCGCGAGGAAAATTCTGCATCTGTCCATGGCGCGCAGAAGGCTTTTGTTCAACCAGATTCAGTTTAACGCGCCCTCGTGCTTCCTGCAGGAGATTCCCAAACGCTTGATTGAGGAAGAAAATGCAGGATATCGCTCCTCCTACGGTTCCTATCAGCAGCCGCGGCAGCAGCCGTCGGGCTCGTGGGGCAGCTACGGCGGTTCGGGCTACAAGCGCAGTGAATATGTGAGCAATGAAGAACTGCCCCAGTACGGCTACGGTGATACTACGCGCCGCACGCCCGCGCAAAAGCCCGCGTGGCAAAGCGGCCAGGCGCCGGGGCAGCGCAGCGCGATTCAGAATATTCCTGGCGTACAGAAGGGCTTTGCCGCCTCGCCCGCGCGCAGCATCCCCGTGATGCTTTTTAAGGCGGGCGATCACGTGCTGCACCGCAAGTTTGGCAAGGGCGTGGTGAAGGAAGTCACCGGCAGCGGCGACAGCGCGCGCATCAGCATTGTTTTCCCCGTCTTTGGCGAAAAAACCTTTGCGCTTTCCATTGCGCCCATCGTGAAGGTGGAGGAGTAAATATGGACGAAATGAAACGCCTGCATGAATTGACGGCGCAATTGAACGCCGCCGCGCATGCTTACTATACGCTGGATAATCCCGTGATGGCGGACGTGCAGTACGATAAGCTGTACGATGAGCTGCTGGCGCTGGAAAAGAAGCTCAATTTCAGGCTGCCTGATTCGCCCACGCATCGCGTCGGCGGCGAGGTGCTGCAGGGCTTTACCGAACACACGCACATCACGCGGCTGTGGAGCATGGACAAGGTGCAAAGCGAAGGGGAGATGGCGGCCTGGCTGGAGCGCATGGAAAAGCTCCGCGCGCAGGAAGGCGATCTGCCCGAGCTTGTGTACGGCATTGAGTATAAATTTGACGGTTTGACGCTCAATCTTACCTACGAGGACGGCGTGCTCACGCAGGCGGCCACGCGCGGCAACGGCGTGACGGGCGAGGGCATTCTGCCCCAGGCGCGCACCATCCGCGATATCCCGCTGACCATTCCCTACAAGGGTCGTCTTGAAGTGCAGGGCGAGTGCATCATGCGCTTGTCCGCACTGGAGGAATACAATAAAACCGCCGACGTGCCGCTGAAAAATGCGCGCAACGGTGCGGCGGGCGCGCTGCGCAATCTCGATCCCGCGGTGACGGCCGCGCGAAAGCTGAGCGCCTATTTCTATCAGGTGGGCACGATTGACAATCCGCCCTACGACGAGCAGACGGGCATGCTGGAATTTATCAAGGCGCAGGGCCTGCCGACCAGCCCGTATTTCCGCGTGGCGAAGTCCGCCGGCGAAGTGATCGACGCGCTGCATGAAATTGAA
>JAZQXQ010000319.1:0-6309 GCA_045632965.1 Clostridia bacterium | reverse complement strand
CACCGATGCCGACGGCAACTATGTGTACTGGGCCAACGCCGTCAACGGCAAGTACGTTCCCCACACCTGCAGCACCATGCGCGTGCTGGAAGGCGACTACATCAACTGGGATTTTGTCGTGTATGACGCCGAAGCCGGCTTCACGACCGAAGTTCTGCCCTGCGGCTATGCTGCTCCCTTCGAAGTGGGCGAGGATGAAACCGAATACGCCGTCGAAGGCGCTTCCGGCTGGAACGTGGCCAATATCAACATGAAGATTACCGCCGGCGAAGACGTGCTGTTCAACGGCGTTGTCACCCTGACCAGCGACAGCCTGACCGTGGCCGAAGCCACGCTGGCCGCTGTATACGAAGTGGGCTGCGGCGCCGAAGGCATCGAAGCGGGCTTCATCACCTCCATCGGCGAATACGTTTCCGGCACCGACGCCAACGGCAACTATGTGTACTGGGCCAACACCATCAACGGCAAGTACGTTCCCTTCGCCTGCAACGAATTCTATCTGCTGGACGGCGACTACGTGCAGTGGGATTTCGTGACCTACGTGGCGGAATAACTGCTCTTTGGCGGCGCAGGCTGGCATCTTGTCTGTCTGCGCCGCTTTGCTATCATCGATCAATGAGGTAATTCAAATGAAGATGTTTCACCGTATTCTGGCCATGCTGCTGTGTGCACTGCTGCTGCCTCTGAGCGCCTCCGCCGCGACCGTTGAAGATCTCAACGACGGCGTGACCCGCATTGCGCTGCTGATCTCCGGTGATCTGGGCGACATGTCCTTCTGGGACAGCGCCAACGCCGGCCTGCTTAAGTTTGCCGAGGATCATCCCGAAGTAGTCGTTGACATCATCGAGATGGGCTCCTCCGACACTTCCAAGTACGAATCCACACTGACCAAGACCTGCAACGCCGCGTATGACCTGATCATCGTCGGTTCCACCGATATGCGCGAGCCCCTGCAGCGCGCGGCCAAAAAGAAAAAGTATGCCGACCGCCGCTTCATCATCTTCGATACCGAGATCAAGGACGGCAAGGCTGCCGACTATACTTCCGTTCATTCCATCATGTTCAACCAGAATGAGGGCGGCTATCTGGCCGGCACGCTCGCTGCGCTGATGAGCATGGAAAAGGGCGCGGCCGCCACGGCCTTCATCGGCGGCACCAAGAACGATATCATCAATGACTTTGGCTACGGCTTCATGCAGGGCGTGCGCGATGTCAACGCCGCCAAGGGCGCGGCCGTTGGCGCGTACAACGCCTACATCGGTGACTTCACCAACAGCCCCAAGGGCTCCTCGCTGGCCACCTCTTTCTATGAGAGCGGCGTGGAAGTGCTCTTCGCCGCGGCTTCTCAGGCGGGCCTTGGCTGCATTGACAGCGCCAAGAACAACGATAAGCTGATCATCGGTGTTGACTCCGACCAGTACGCCTACTATGCCGAGAGCGATCCCGAAAAGGCCGCGCACATCGTCACCTCCGTGCTCAAGCGCGTGGATCTGGCGCTGTACAACTGCTGCGAGGCCTTCCTCAACGGCACGCTGACCTACGGCGATCTTCAGGTGCTGGGCGTCAAGGACGGCATGATCGGTCTGGTGGAAAATGACAATTACGCCGCCGTTGTATCCGAAGAAACCCGCGCGTATGTAGCGGGCGTTGCTGCGCAGATTGCCGACGGCTCCCTGACGGTCGAATCCGGCCTGAAGCGCTATACCAAGCAGGATGCGCTCAACACCCTGTTTGACTCTCTGGATCCCACCAAATAAATCACACGCCAAGGAGCGCAAGCATGAGTGAACTCCTTCAAATGAAAGGAATCACCAAGCGCTACGGAAACGGTGTCCTCGCTAACGAGGACGCCTGTTTCTCTCTGCGCGAAGGTGAAATCCATGCCGTGGCCGGCGAAAACGGCGCGGGCAAATCTACCCTGATGAAAATTCTCTTCGGTGCGGAACAGCCCACCGAAGGCACGATTGAGCTGCGCGGCAAGGCTGTAAAGATCACCTCGCCCAAGGTGGCGACGAGTCTTGGTATCGGCATGGTGTATCAGCATTTCATGCTGGTGGACGAATTGCCGGTCTATCTCAATGTTTTTCTCGGCGCGGAAAAGCGCAAGGGCCTGCTGCTGGATAAGCAGGCCATGATTGACGCGACAAAAGCGCTGTGCGAGAAATACGATATGCCCGTCAATCCCACCGCCCTGTGCGGCGAGCTGCCCGTCGGGCTGCGCCAGAAGGTTGAAATCCTCAAGGTGCTGGCCAGCGGCGCAAAGATTATCATCCTCGATGAGCCCACGGCCGTGCTCACGCCGCAGGAGACCGAGCAGCTGTTCCATCAGCTGCGTATTCTGCGTGAGCAGCAGCACACCATCGTCATCATCACCCATAAGCTCAAGGAAATGAAGGAGCTGTGCGACCGCATCACCGTCATGCGTCAGGGCAAAACCGTGGGCGTTGTGAATGTGTGCGATGTGGATGAACAGCAGATTTCCGAACTGATGGTCGGCGGCACGGTGCGTCTCAAGGTGGATAAAGCGCCCGTACAGCCTGGCGCGGTCGTGGCCGAAATGCAGGCTGTGACCGTTCCCGGCAGCGGCAGACCTAAGCTGGATCGCGTCAGCCTGTCCGCCCGCACGGGGGAAATTCTCTGCCTTGCCGGTGTGGAAGGCAACGGCCAGCAGCAGGCGATCGAATGTCTGACCGGGCAGATTGCGTATGAAGGCAGCGTCAAAGTGCTGGGCGAGGAAGTGCGCGGCAAGAGCATCCGCAAGATCCGCAATCTGGGCATGGCGCACATCCCCGAAGACCGCATGACCATGGGCACCGATCAGCGCGCGAGCCTGCACGAGAATCTGATCTCCGTGGACTTTGACCGCAACACGCATCTGGGCTTTTTGAAAAACAAGCTGCTGAAGGCGCGCTCCGAGCAGCAATTGAAGGATTTCCTGGTCAAGGGCGAGCGTCAAATGCCCATTTCCATGCTTTCCGGCGGCAATATGCAAAAGGTCGTGGTTGCCCGCGAGCTGTCGCAGAAGCCCCGGCTGATCATCGCCAATCAGCCCACCCGCGGCGTGGACGTAGGCGCGATCGCCTTTATTCACGAAAAGCTGGTGGAGCTGCGCGATCAGGGCTGCGGCATCATTCTTGTATCGGCAGATATGAGCGAAGTGTTCTCGCTGGCGGACCGCATCATCGTGTTCCACGAGGGCAAAATCGCGGCGGAAATCACCGATATTGAAAACACCACCGAGCAGCAGCTGGGCCGCTACATGCTGGGCGTGGAGAAAATGGAGGCGGCGCAGTGAACAAGAATATGTTGAAAAGCCTGTGGTCGCTTCTGTTCAGACTGCTGCTGGCAGTAAGTGTTGCGGCCATCGTGCTGGCCGGCGCCTGCATCCTGATGGAAGGCGACATGCAGGAGGTTATGACGGCCTTCTTCCTTGGCCCGATCGAGGATGAATACGCTGTCGCCGAGATCCTGCGCGAAGTCGTGCCGCTGATTTTTACGGGCATTGCCGTTTCACTGATGGTGCGCTGCGGACAGTTTAATATGTTCGTGGAGGGCGCATTCTTCGGCGGCGCGTTCATTGCCGGCGTACTGGCGCCCGTGCTGGGCGAGCATTTTCTGGTTACGCCCCTCATCGCCATTATTGCTGCGGCCGTTGCTATGGGCGCGGTCGGCTATATCCCGGCCAAGATGAAATCCTCCCTTGGCGTCAACGAATTTGTATCCAGCCTGATGCTCAACTACATTGTGTACTGGGTGGTTATGTATCTCATTCACGGCGCGGCGGCGGATCCGGATTATCCCAACGCCACAATGTATCTGGAAGATCTCATGCGCCTGCCGCTGCTCAATGAGGATACGGAGCTTTCCTCCAATCTGCTCCTCGCCCTTGCGGCGGCTGTGGCCGGCGGCTTGTTCCTTTTCAAAACCAAGTGGGGCTATGCGCTGCGCATGACGGGCGATAATCCCTCCTTCGCCGTGTATTCCGGCATCAATGCCAAGGGCTACGTCACCGCCTCTCAGGTGATCGGTGCGTCTCTGGCGGGCGTCGGCGGCGCATCCTTCCTGCTGGGCAATTACTATCGCTTCCAGTGGGCAAGCCTGCCCAATTACGGCTTTGACGGCTTTGTAATTGCCTCCATCGCCGGCAACAATCCCTATGCGGTGCCGCTGGCGGCGGTGTTCCTTGGCTATCTGCGCGTGGGCGCGCTGCAGGTCAGCCGTTTGGGCGATATCCCCAACGAAGTGATTTACGTCATTCAGGCGATCATCATCATTCTCTTTGGTGCGCAGTTTGTACTCGGCCGCAGGAAGAAGGGAGGCAAAAAGCATGCTTGAGTGGGTATTCTCCGAATCCTTCCTGATGAATGTGATCGCCTATGCGATTCCTATCATCTTTGCCGCGTATGCTTCCCTGATCTCCAACAAGGCGGGCATTTCCGCCATCAACATCGAGGGCGCGATGTCTGTTGCCGCCGTCACCGGCGCGCTGGTCAGCCATTACGCTGATTCGTGGGTGATCGGTCTTGTGTTCGCGGTGGCCGCCGGCGTGCTGATGATGCTGATTCTGGCGTTCTCCGCGCTGAAACTGAAGGCCGATAACTTCCTCAGCGGTATTGCGCTCAATACCTTTGCCACCGGTGCCTGCCTGCTGATTGTCAAGGCCGTGCTGGATGGCCGCACGGACTCCTCCACTGCGCCCAGCGTGAAGGTGCCCAATGTAAGCATTCCGCTTTTGAGCGATATTCCCGTGATCGGCAAGGCAATTTTCAGCCAGAATCTGCTGTTTTTCATCATGCTGGCTGTGCTGGCGCTGCTGATCCTCTTGATCAATCACACGCGTCTTGGCGTGCAGATCAGGACGGCCGGCTATCATCCCGAGGCCGGCGAATCCGTAGGTATCAGCATTAAGCGCACGCGCATGATCGCGCTGATTATCTGCGGCGCGATGGCGGGCCTTGGCGGCGCGTATCTGTCCATGGCAAACCTTGGCTATTTCTCCGCCGGCATGGTGTCCGGCCGCGGCTTTATCGGTATTGCCGCGGAGGCCATGGGCGCGGGCATGCCCGTCAAAACGACGCTGTTTGCGCTGCTTTTCGGTGCGGTGGATTACTTCGCCGTCGGCGGACAGACGGTTTTGTCCTTCCCTTATGAATTGCTCAATACCTTACCTTATCTGATGACGCTGCTGGCGCTGACTGTATATGCCGCTGCGCACAACAAAAAGAAAGGCTGATTGATTATGGCGAAGAAAGCTTGGCAAATTGAAATGGAAACCATGCAGACTTCCCTTCCCGTTGTGCTGGAAGCGGAAGAGCAGGGCTGGAATTACGGCGCTGTGCGCGAGCAGGTAGAGGATGCGGCGGTGGAGAGCAAATGGTCCAGCCACGTGCCCGGCTCCAATGCGCAGGAGCATGTTATCATCGGCGCCATGCAGGATATGGAAAACATGGGCTATGATGTATCCGCCGCGGAAGCCATGATCGAGGAAGGCCAGAAGTATCTGGAAGAAGGTAATAAGTCTGCCCTGGCCGGTCACACCGCGCGTGTATGGCACGTGATGATGAACTCTCCCAAGATTGCCGATCATCCCTATTGGAAGCACACCATTTACGAATCCTTTGAACAGTATGCCGCTGCGGTGAAGTTCCCGACCTACGAATACGACATGAACGGCGAGGATTTCCTGCACCGTACGCATCTGGGCTGGCAGGGGCAGATCGTTGCCGGCGCGATCGGCACGGCCGTGGAAGGCTATGTCACCAAGAACATCCGCAAGGTGTTTGGCGAGATTTATGATTATCCCCGCACGCCCAATACCTTCAATGATGATATCACCTACGAGCTGGCGCTGCTCAAGGCTGTCGAAAAGCACGGCAAGAACGTGACTTCCGCCGACATCGCCGAGCAGTGGGTGGCGCTGGTGCCCATGGGCTGGTCCGCTGAGGAAATCGCGCTGGCCAATCTGAAGCTTGGCGTATTCCCGCCCATGAGCGGCTATATGAACAATCCCTACCGCGAGTGGATCGGCGCGCAGATGCGCGGCGTGATCTGCGGTCAGCTGTTCCCCGGCAAGCCTTATGAAGCGGCGCGCCTGGCGTGGATGGACGGCCAGATTTCTCACCACAACAATGGTATTCTGGGCGAAGTGTTCAATGCGGTCATGGCCGCGCTGGCGTATGTGGAAACGGATATCCGCAAGATCACCAAGATGGCGATTGATATGATCCCCGCCGACAGCGAGTATTACTCTGTGGTCAAGTTTGCTTGGGACGAGTGCCTCAAGCATGAGGACTGGGAGAGCGCCTGGCA
>JAZQXQ010000318.1:0-4205 GCA_045632965.1 Clostridia bacterium | reverse complement strand
CGCACGGCCGGAAAATGATAGAGGAAGCAACCTGACGGTTGCTCCTCGCACCGCACATGTCGCTGCTGCGGATTATAAATGAAGGCGCTGCGCCCTTCATTGCATCCCGCGAGTTACTATGACCGTTTTGCTAAAGGAAATGATGAGAAAAATCAGAAATTTACTGAGCCGCAATCTCCTTCTGCGCACGCTGCCGACACTTCGAGGCAATCAGCGCGCGTGCCTGTATTTAGAGCCGCTCTGGGGGATTCCGCACAATCTGTATGTGCCCTTCGTGTCGGTGTACATGGCCTCGCTTGGCATGACGCCCGTGCAGATCGGCTTTGTCAGCACGGTGTTCTTTGCTTCGCAGATGGTCTTTGCGCTGTTGTCCGGGCCGCTGACCGATAAGCTCGGCCGCCGCAAGTGCACGCTGATTTTCGATTGCATTTCCTGGTCGATTCCTACGTTTTTGTGGATGTGCGCGCAGAATTACGCATGGTTCATCGTGGCGGCGCTGTTTAACGGCGTGTGGCGCGTGACGGAAAACAGCTGGGACTTGCTGCTCATCGAGGATGCGCCGGAGGAGCAATTGGTGACGCTCTATTCCATCTCGCACGTGGCGGGCCTGCTGGCGGGGTTTGTCACGCCCCTGGCGTATATCTTTGTGCAAAGGTTCGGCCTTGTGCCCACGGTGCGTGTGCTCTACGGCTTTGCCTGCGCGATGATGACGACCAAGTTTGTCGTGCTCTACTTCTGGTCGAGGGAAACCAAAGTGGGCGAAAAGCGCATGCGCGAGTGCAAAAATATGTCCGTATGGGCTTCCGTGCGCGGCAGTCTCAAAGTGCTTAAAGTGATGATCCGCAATCAGCGCATTGTGCGCGTGGTTGTTTTTATGGCGTGCTTTGCCGCGCTCAAAAACGTGAACGATACCTTCTGGCCGCTGCTGGTGCGCGATAAGCTGGGCATTGCCGAAGAAAATCTGAGCATTTTTTCCACCGCCAAATCGCTGATGATGCTTTTGTGCTATTTCCTGATCACGCCGCATCTGCGCGCCGATCGCTTCCGCTATCCGCTGCGGATGGGGCTGATGCTCTTCCTTGCCGAGCAAGCGCTGATGTTGCTTTTGCGCCCGGGCATGTACGCGGCGATCATCGTTGGCGTGATGCTGGAGGCCGCGGCGCTTTCCATGCTCAATCCTCTGATGGCCAGCGTGCAGGTATCGGCGATGGATGTGAACGAGCGCGCCCGGATGATGGGGCTTTCCTTTGCGCTAAGCATGCTGGTCACATCGCCCGTTGGCACGCTGGCGGGCGTATTGAGCGAAATCAACCGCGCGCTGCCCTTGTGCATGAATCTCGTATTTATCGCCGTGTGCCTGTATCTGTCGGGAAAGATATCCGAGCGCAGGGATGAAATGTGATGCTGTGGCAAATAAGGAGACAAAGGAGAACGTATATGTTTGATAATGTAAGCGAAAAAATCAAGTGGATTGCCAAGGCGGAGGTATGCCTTGCGCTTGTGCTGGGCGTGGCTGCGGGCATTGCGCTGATGGTGATGGGCTCTGTGGTTGAGGGAATCCTTGTGCTGGTTGTGCTGCCTGCCTGCGCGTGGGCCGGTGCGCTGCTGACGGTGGCGATTGCCGATATTGATGAAAACCTTGTTGCGATCCGCGTTTTGCTGGCGCAGCAGAAAAAGGAAGAAAAAAAGCCCGAGATCGTGCCTGCGCCGATTCCGGTTGTTGTGGCGGCGCCGGCCAAAGAAAAGAAGGATGAGGCCAAGGAAACAGCGGCTGCTGCCGACGCCGAAAAACTGGTGGCGTACGCGCTGCGCTTTACCACGGATGAGGGCATGCGCCATTGCGTAACCGCCAAGCTGAATACGCTTCCTTATGAAGATCAGGTTGCCCTGGCGGCCTGCCTGAACGCGGCCAATCCCCGCCAGGCGCTGGCGGCATGGTTGGAGAAAAAGAATACAAAGGCATAAAACGATCGCGTTCCCTTCTTGCTGCGCAGGAAGGGAATTTGCTTTCTGCGGTATTTGCTTTGCCGATTTGTCTATTTGCAACTGCGCGCTGTTTATGCTACAATACTATGAGCGGTATTCCGCTGATAACATCAATTACTCCAAAGGAGAGATGATCCATGAAAATATTGTTCACTGCCAGCGAGTGCGAACCGTTTATCAAAACGGGCGGTCTGGCTGATGTTGTGGGCGCGCTGGCGCCCGTGCTGGCCGAAAAGGGCCATGATGTGCGCGTGATCCTGCCCAAGTACGGCCAGATCAAGGAAGAGTATCAGCAGATGATGCGCCACGCGGTGGATTTTGAAGTGCAGCTGGGCTGGCGCCGCCAGTACTGCGGCATCGAAGAAATCAAGATGCTGGGCGTCACCTGGTACTTTGTTGACAACGAGTATTACTTCAAGCGCAATTACGTATACGGCGCCGGCGGCGACGAATACGAGCGCTACGCCTTCTTCTGCCGCGCGTGCCTGAACGCGCTGCCCCTGCTGTCCTTCCAGCCCGACGTCATTCACGCGCACGACTGGCAGAGCGGTATGGTGCCCGCGCTCCTGCGAATCCAGTATGATCACCTGGATTTCTACAAGAACATCCGTACCGTCTACACCATCCACAACCTGCAGTATCAGGGTGTGTTCGGCGTGGAGGAAGTGCGCGATGTGCTGAGCCTGCCCGAGGATGTATTCACCGACGACAAGCTGGAATGCTACGGCTGCGCGAACTTCATGAAGTCCGCCATTGTGTACGCTGACGAGATCACCACCGTCAGCCCCAGCTACGCCGAGGAAATCCAGACCGCCTACTACGGCGAGCGTCTGGACGGCCTGCTCCGCGCCCGCCGCAATTCGCTCTCCGGCGTGCTCAACGGCCTGGATATCAATACCTACAATCCTGCCACCGATCCCATGATCAAGGCCACTTACACTGTGGATGACATGGCCGGCCGCGCCGCCTGTAAGGAAGATCTGCAGCTGCTGCTGGGCCTGGAAGTGCGCGAGGACGTGCCGATCGTGGCGATGGTCACCCGTCTGAGCGGCCAGAAGGGCCTGGATCTGGTGGATCATGTCATCGGCCAGCTGCTGGAGGAGGATATCCAGCTGGTGGTGCTGGGCATGGGCGAGAGCCGCTATGTCAATCTGTTCAGCTGGGCTGAGCAGCAGTATCCCGGCCGCGTGGCTGCGCGCTTCACGATGGACAGCAAGCTCGCGCATCAGATCTACGCCGGCGCTGATATGTTCCTGATGCCCAGCAAGTTTGAGCCCTGCGGCCTGAGCCAAATGATCGCCCTGCGCTACGGCTGCGTGCCGATCGTGCGCGAGACCGGCGGCCTGCGCGACACCGTGCTTTCCTACAATCACTACAACAACGCCGGCAACGGCTTCACCTTCTTCAATTACAACGCGCACGACATGCTCTTCACCGTGCGCCGCGCCGTGCGCTACTATCACACCAAGCCTGAAGTATGGCGCACGCTGCAGGTTCGCGGCATGCAGGGCAACTACTCCTGGGATGCCTCTGCGGATACCTATGTAGCGCTGTATACGAGCATTCTGCCCCAGGCGGAAGCGCCCGTAGCGGTGGAAGCGCCCGCTCCTGTTGTGGAAGAAAAGAAGCCCGCTGCCAAGCGCACCCGCAAGCCTGCTGCCAAGAAGGCGGCTGAAAAGCCCACCGAGGAAGCGGCTGTGACCGAAGAAAAGCCCAAGCGCACCCGCAAGCCCGCTGCCAAGAAGGTAGCCGAGGCTCCTGCCGAGGAAGCGCCTGCCGCTGAAAAGAAGCCCGCTGCCAAGCGTACGCGCAAGACTGCGGCCAAGAAAGTGGAAGAATAATGGGGGACGATCGAGGGACGGCTTTTAAGGTAAAAGCCTCCCTCGAGCTCCCTCGAAAACCAGTCCTGTCGGCGTAAAAGCTGCGGCAGGCTATACGAAAAAGACTCCGGACATCGAAAGGAAAAGCAAGCTTTTCCCTCGCTGCCGGGGTCTTTTTCTATCCGCTTCGCGGATGCGATCACGCGTTGCGCGATCGGCCTGCCGCACGGTTGTGTGTTAGCGCCTGCGGGGGAGATGTCATACAAACTCGGCGGGGAGTAAAGAGGGGCGCAAGCGCCCTCTTTTCTCATCCGCAGCGGCGGCGTGTACGCCGCGAGGAGCAGTTGAAATACTGCTTCCTATATCAATTTCTGGCCGTAAAAAAGGCTTCCGGCGTAC
>JAZQXQ010000317.1:0-1600 GCA_045632965.1 Clostridia bacterium | reverse complement strand
CTCCACCGACGTACTGCTGGTGGACGATATCCAGTTCATTGCCGGCACCACCAGCACGCAGGAAGAATTTTTCCACACCTTCAACGCCCTGCATACCGCCGGCAAGCAGATCATCATTTCCTCCGACCGTCCGCCGCGCGAGATCCCGCGCCTGGAAGAGCGCCTGCGCTCCCGCTTTGAGTGGGGTCTGATTGCCGATATCCAGCGCCCTGATCTTGAAACCCGCATCGCCATTTTGCGTAAGCGCGCGCAGATCGAAATGATGAACTGCGGCGACGATGTGCTCTCGCTGATTGCCGAGCATGTGGAAAGCAACATCCGCGAGCTTGAAGGCAGCCTCACCCGTCTGAGCGCCTATTCTTCCCTCACCGGCCGCCCCATCGACTGCGCGCTGGCCGAGGAAGCGCTGCGCGAGGTCTTTGCCAAGCACGAGCCCCGCAATCTCACATGCGATGACGTCATGCGCGTGGTCGCCACCTACTATAATGTAACGGTGGATGATCTCAAGGGCCCGCGCCGCACGCGCGAAATCGCCACGCCCCGTCAGGTGGCCATGTATCTGTGCCGTGAGCTGACGGACGCCTCGATGTCCCGCATCGGCGAAGCCATGGGCGGACGCGATCACACCACGGTGCTGCACGGCTGCGACAAGGTATCCGAGGACGTACGCACCTCCGAAGCCTTCGCCTCTTTGGTGGATGATATCCGCCGTCAGCTGCAAAATAAATAATTTAATGCAGTTTCCTGCATATCTCACGCTCCTTTCGGGAAAAGCATAGGATGTAATGCAACATCGCATCACATTTCCTGCGTTTTCGAAAGGAGCGCGTTTTATGTCTTTAGATTTATCCAGCATAGCAAAGGAGCTGTCTCCTTCTGCTACGCTGCAGCTCAGCGCCGACGCTTCCTATCTTAAAAGCCAAGGTCTCCCCGTGATTTCCCTTGCCGCCGGCGAACCGGATTTTGATACGCCCCGGCATATCCGCAGCGCAGCCAAAGCCGCTATCGACGCCGGATACACCCGCTATACGGATACCGGCGGCATCCTGCCGCTGCGCCAAGCCATCTGCCAGCATATCAGGCAGCAAAAAGGCTTGCGCTATGCGCCCAGCGAAATCATCGTCGGCGCGGGCGCAAAGCAGGTTATATGCGAAGCCCTTTTCACCCTTCTCAACCCCGGCGACGAAGTTCTTCTCCCCGCCCCCTGCTGGGTCAGCTACTGCGATATGATCCGCATCGCAGGCGGCGTGCCGGTGTTGATCCAGACCGCACAGGAAAGGGGCTTTCTCCCCGCCGTCGACCGGCTTGCCGCCGCCATGACGCATCGCACCAAAGCCATCATCATCAATACGCCCTGCAATCCCACCGGCGCTGTCTGGCCAAAGGACTTACTGACCCAAGTCATGCACCTGGCGCAGCTGCATAATCTTTACGTTATCAGCGACGAAATCTACGAAGATCTCCTGTACGACGACGCTTGCCACGTTTCCCCCGCCTCGCTCTGCGAGCACGCTTTCGGGCGCACCATCGTCATTTCCGGCCTTAGCAAATCCTATGCCATGACGGGCTGGCGCGTTGGCTATGCCGCCGGACCGCAAAA
>JAZQXQ010000316.1:0-3099 GCA_045632965.1 Clostridia bacterium | reverse complement strand
ATCGCTGCAGGAGGTGTGGATGCGCTTTCAGGTGCTGTTTTCGCTGCTGGGCGGAGCGCTTAGCGCGCTCGTCGGCGGCATGGACAGCCTGATGATCGTCCTTGTCGCCTGCATGGTCATCGATTACCTCACGGGCGTCATGCACGCCATCCTCGAAAAGCAGCTCTCCAGCGCCGTTGGCTTCAAGGGCATCTGCAAAAAAGTGCTCATCTTTATCATGGTGGGCGTCGCGCACCTGTTGGATCTGCACATTCTCGGCGGCAGCGGCGCGCTGCGCAGCGCGGTGATTTGCTTCTATCTCTCCAACGAGGGCGTATCGCTTTTGGAAAACGCTGCCCGCATCGGACTACCCGTGCCCGACGCGCTTCGGGAGGTACTGGCGCAGCTGCATAGCAAGGAAGGGGAACGTTAGGGAGGCGGCTTTTATGGTAAAAGCCTCTCCCCTCCCGCACAAAAAATCCCCGATACCCTTCATGGGTACCGGGGATTCTTTTTATTTTTGGCTTATTCCACCGTAATGCAGTTGCAGGGGCAAACACTCGCGCACTTGCCGCAGGCGGTGCACTTGGCAGGATCGATACGCGCCAGGTTGTTTTCCACAATGATGGCGTCGTATTCACATTCCTTCTTGCAGCGGCCGCAGCCAATGCAGGCATTGGTGCATACCGCACGCGCAGCCTTGGCATTATCAGTGTTGTGGCAGCGCACAATCACCTTCTGGCCGGCAGGCATGAGAGCAATCACATGACGCGGGCAGGCTTCCACGCACTTGCCGCAGGCCGTGCACTTGTCAGGATCAATGCTGGCAATGCCGTCCTTCATGGTGATGGCGTCAAACTTGCAGTGCAGCGCGCAATCGCCCAGGCCCAGGCAGGCAAAACGGCAATCCTTGGGGCCGCCGGCAATACCGGCCGCCGCCAGACAGCTCTGATAGCCGTCATAGGTGTACTTCTTCTTGGCTTCGCCCTTAACGCCCTGGCACATTACGCGCGCCACCTGGCGTTCGGTCTCGACAGCTTCCTGGCCCATGATGGCGGCGATCTTCTTCGCGCCTTCATTGCCCGCGGGAGCGCAGCCGTTCACGGAAGCCTTGCCCTCGACCACAGCCTTGGCAAAGCCGTCGCAGCCGGGATAGCCGCAGGCGCCGCAGTTGGCGCCGGCCAGGCACTCGCGCACCTGCTCCACGCGCTCATCCTCTTCCACCTTGAACGCCTTGGCGGCAAAGGTCAGCACCAGACCGAAGATCAGGCCCACAGCGCCCAGAACCAGACCAGCATAAAGAATAGACATATCTCTTTACCTCCTTACGCCAGACCGCTGAAGCCCATGAACGCGATGGCCATCAGGCCAGCCGTTACCAGGCTGATGGGGAAGCCCTTCATGCAGGCGGGAATTTTGCTGGTCTCCAGACGCTCGCGCACGCCGGCCATCAGTACGATCGCCAGCAGGAAGCCCAACGCGGAGAACGTGCCGTTGAGCACGCTGAAGAGCAGGCTGTAGCCTTCAGACACGTTCAGGGTGGCCACGCCCAGCACCGCGCAGTTGGTGGTGATCAGGGGCAGGTAGATACCAAGAGCGGAGTAGATGGCGGGCATCGCCTTCTTGAGGAACATTTCAACGAACTGCACCAGAGAGGCAATAACCAGAATGAATACGATCGTCTGCATGTACTCAAGGCCCAGGGGCACCAGCACCCACGCATTGAGCATGTAGCAGATCAGGGAAGCCAGCGTCATAACAAACGTCACGGCCAGGCCCATGGAGGCGGCGGTGCCAACCTTGCTGCTGACGCCCAGGAAGGGGCAGATGCCCAGGAACTTGCTGAAAATGAAGTTGTTGGTCAGAATACAGCTGATCATGAAGAGCCAGATATTCATTTATTTGGCCTCCTTCTTCTTGTTGCCGATGGCATTGATGATGCCCAGCAGCAGACCGAACACCAGGAAACCGCCGGCAGGCAGGATAGCAATCAGCATGGGTTCATAAGCAGTGCCAAAGACAGCAGCGCCAAAGATGGTGCCGTTGCCCAGCAGCTCGCGCACGCCGCCCATGAGGATCAGCGCCAGCGTGAAGCCAAGGCCCATGCCCAGACCGTCCACAGCGGAAGCCGCCACGCCGTTCTTGCTGGCGAAGGCTTCGGCGCGGGCGAGGATGATGCAGTTGACCACGATCAGCGGGATGAAGATGCCCAGGCTCTCATACAGAGAAGGCAGGTAGGCCTGCATCAGCAGCTGAATGATGGTAACAAAGGTGCAGATCACGGTGATGAACGCGGGGATGCGCACCTTATTGGGGATGAAATTGCGCAGCAGGGAGATAACGATGTTGGAGCACACCAGTACGAAGGTGGCCGCCAGACCCATGCCGGCGCCGTTGATGGCGCTGGTGGTGACCGCCAGCGTGGGGCAGGTGCCCAGCACCAGGCGGAAGGTGGGATTTTCGGTCAGGATGCCGTTCATAAACACGCGGCCCAGACCCATTTTCTTCTCGCTCATTACGCTTTGGCCTCCTTCTTCTTGGAATGGCCGTAAACCTTGCCTTCGGGCATAACGCGATCCAGCAGGGGCGCGGCAATGTTCATCAGCAGGATGGCGTAGGTCACGCCTTCGGGATAATCGCCAAAGTTACGGATGACCACGATGATCACGCCGATGCCGATGGCATACACGATCTGCGCCCAGCGGTTCATGGGGCTGGTCACATAGTCCGTCGCCATGAATACGGCGCCGAACAGCACGCCGCCGGTGAGGATGCTCATCACGGGGTCGCCGCCCAGCAGCAGGGTGGTAACGGCGGTGGAGAGCACAACAAACACGGGGATTTCCCAGCGGATGGTCTTGGTCCACAGCAGGTAGACAAAGCCAACCAGGATGGCGATCTTGCTGGTTTCACCGATGGCGCCGGGGACGCTGCCCAGGAACAGATCCATCGCGGAGAAGGAAGAAGCCAGAGGCGTGGCGCTGGTGACAACATCCGCAAAGCCGTTGGCGGCGATGTGGGTGGTCAGGTAAGCGGGCCAGGAAGCCAGCAGCACGGCGCGGGCCGTCAGCGCGGGGTTGAGGAAGTTGTCGCCGATGCCGCCGAACAGCTGCTTGACGA
>JAZQXQ010000315.1:0-2736 GCA_045632965.1 Clostridia bacterium | reverse complement strand
CCTGTGGGGCAACAACACGTCCGACATGGACGTTCGTGGCCTGATCCATGCTTACGCTACCATCGATTGGGTTGCGCAGGGCACTTATGAAATGGATCCTGTTGCCGTGGAAGAAATCACCTTTGCGGATGATGAAAACGGCAATCGCACCTATACCATCAAGATCCAGAAGGATCTGTACTACAATGACGGCACGCAGATCACCGCGAAAGACTATGTCTTCTCCGTGCTGCTGCAGTCCTCTGACGAAATCGCTCAGATCGGCGCGACCAACATGACCTATGGTCATCTGGTAGGCCACGGCGCTTATGCCGCTGGCGAAAGCGGCGTTTTTGCGGGCGTAAGCCTCAAGGATGATTACACCTTCGCGCTGACGGTAGACGGCAGCAACCTGCCTTACTACTACGAGATGGCGCTGGTGAATGTAACGCCTTATCCCGCTGCGGTGATCGCGCCCGGCTGTGAAGTGAAGGATGACGGCGAAGGCGCTTATCTGGCGGGTGATTTCACTGCTGAAGTGCTTACGAGCACCATCCTTGGTGAAAACGGTTATCTGTCGCATCCCGCTGTGACCAGCGGTGCGTACAAGCTGGTTTCCTACAATGACGAAACCAAGGTCGCCGAGTTTGAGATCAACACCTACTTCAAGGGCGATAAGGACGGCGTGAAGCCCACGATCGAAAAGATCACTTTCAAGAAGGTTTCCAACGATACCATGCTGGACGAGCTCCAGAATGGCAGCGTGGATCTGATCAACAAGGTGTCCAGCGGTGCGGTGCTGAAGGCTGCCGAAGAAGCTGGTGTCAAGATGGAAGGCTATGCCCGCGCGGGCCTTGCGCTGCTGGCCTTCAGCTGTGAAAATAAGCTGACCAGCTCTGCGCTTCTGCGTCAGGCGATTGCCTACCTTGTAGACAGAGAGGCGCTGTGCGAAGAATTCCTGCAGGGCTACGGCCAGCCTGTGTACAGCTACTACGGCAACGGCCAGTGGATGGTGGCTGAAAATGCGGCGGCCCTGAATAACCTCAAGAAGTTTGAGTACAGCCCCCGGAATGCGAACTTCCTGCTGTATGAAGACGGCTGGACCCGTGACGCTACGTATGAGCGTTACACTCTGCGCAACGGCACCCGCGCCAAGGTATTTGAAGGCGACGAACTGGCTACGAGCCTGAAGCTGAGCTTCGCCCGTCCCGCGGACAGTCAGGCGGCTGACATTGTGCAGGCCCAGCTGGAAGCTGCCGGCAAGGAAGTCGGCTTTGAACTGGAAGTTACCGAGATGAGCATGAGCGAACTGCTGAGCTACTACTATCGTCAGCAGGATCGCAGCGAGTATGATATCTTCTTCCTGGCCACCAACTTCACGCAGGTGTTCGATCCGTACTACACCTATCATACGGACGACGCCTTCCAGGGCGTGTACAACCGCAGCGGTCTCAAGGATGAGAAGCTGATGGAACTGGCCGCCGCCATGCGTGAGACGGAAGCCGGCAACACGGCTGCTTATCTGGAAGCCTGGGAAGCGTTTATCACCTACTGGCAGGAAGTCATGCCTGCGGTGCCGCTGTATTCCAACAACTATTACGATTTGTACACCGAGAAGCTGACCGGCTATGAAATCACCTCCAACTGGAGCTGGAGCCAGGCTATCATCGGCGCTTCGATCGCGGAATAAGCAAAATAATTCCAAAACACCGGGAACATTTCCCGGTGTTTTTTCGTTATATGGACAGAGGTGAATTGACGGAAAACGGCAGGCGTGGTAAGATGAAGCATCCCTTGAAGGAGAAAAAAGATGAGATATAACTGGATTGACGCCAACGATTACACCATGGATATTTTCCTGCTGTTTGACCGCTGGGTGCTGCGCTTTTTGCTGAGCGATTGCGACCGCTACAGCTGGTATGACAGCTGCGGACGCAATTATAAAGAGGATATGGCAAAGGCGCTGTGCCGTTATCCGCATGTGGTGGATTTCTGCCGCAAAAAAGCGCCTGAGTGCAAGGTGTTTCTGGATGAAATCGCGGCGCTGAGTGATCCGGACTGGACACAGGAGGAAATGCGCGAGGCCGAAGTGCATATTCTGCAATCGCATGAAACCTTTGTGGTGTATGCCGATCCGGCGGCGATGAATCAGGTCAATTATATCCGCTGCTGGGAGCCCGCAAGATTGCACGAACTGGTGGATCTTCGGGATAAGATCGTGCTGGATGTGGGCGCGGGCACGGGCAGGCTGGCGTTTGAAGCGGCTAAAACAGCAAGGCGCGTGTATGCCAGCGAGCCGTGCGATATGCTGCGCGAGTACATGCGCGACCGGATCAAGGCGGAGGGCATCGGCAATGTCAAGGTGCTGGACGGCGAGGTGATGTGCCTGCCTTACGAAGATGATACCTTCGATGTGGTGCTCAGCGGGCATGTGGTGGGCGATTTTTATGAAGAGGAAATTGCCGAAATGACGCGCATTACCAAGGACGGCGGCTGGCTGGTTATCTGCAACGGCGATGACGATGTGAAGCGCAAATCTCCGGATGCGGAACTGGTGAAGCGTGGGTTTGAGTGGTTCCGCCACGAAACGGGCATTGGCGGCGTGGTATATAACTATCGCAAGCAGGTGCGCAAGTACGGATGAAAAAGGGGAGAAGAGAGATGAAAAGGATATTGTCGCTGGTACTGGGGTTGCTTATGCTTTTGTCTTTTGTGCCTGCACAGGCGGATTACGGCACGCTGTACATGGTGGTTGAT
>JAZQXQ010000314.1:0-10621 GCA_045632965.1 Clostridia bacterium | reverse complement strand
CCTTTTTGAAGGTTTCCTCAATGCCTTCCAGCGTTTTGCAGTATTCCCGAACGGTATAAAGCTGCGCGCCCAGTCTCATATCCTTTTCCTCCTTACGCGATAATGACCTTCAGCGCCTTTGCCGCCGCGTCAAAGGCCTTGTCCGCCGTAGCGTAACCGCTGCGTTTTTTGGGATCAGCCTCCAGCGTTTTGAGCGCGCTGAAGGAGAAAAGATGCGGCTCCAGGGTGATCACCTGTCCGCCCTTATTCAGGTATTCACCGATGATATGCGCCACCATGCCCACACCCACGCCGCAGGGAACCACTGTGCCGTCGTATCTGGCGTCCTTGGCATGGAAGTACTCCACATAATCGGAGAGCATTTCCCAGGCGTAGAGGGTATTGACGCCGCACTGCACAAAGTTTGCGGGATCAAACACCGCCTTCATGCCGGGCACGGCCTTCATGATCTTCAGGCAGTTGGCCGCGTTAAAGCCATAGATACCCTTTTCATTTTCGTGACAGAGCAGGATGTTTTCCTTCTTTGCAATCTCCTGCAGGGCGTTGAGCTCGTCCATCACCTGATTTTCATGCTTGTCCGCATCCAGCGGCTTCATGAAATACGAGAACATGCGCACCTTGTCCGCGCCCAGAATATGCGCTACATCCGCCACGTGCTTGAGCGCATCGCGGTGCTCCGCCGCGCGCTCAAGGGCAATCTTGCCGATGGGCGAGCCGATCGACCAGCAGGCAATGCCCGCATCGTCCATGCGCTTTTTAAGCTCTTTGGCTTTCTCCAAAGAAATTTTGCTCACATTTTCGCCTTCGACAGAGCGGATTTCAAGATACTCCATGCCGTTGCGGCAAAGCGCCGCCAGCTGCAGATCAAAGTCTTCGCCCACTTCATCGGCAAAAGCTGCCAACTTTACTTTTTCCATTTTCACTTTCCCCTTTTTCGTACCAGGTTGTATCCATTATAGCAAGAATCGCAAAAAATACCATATATAAAACGGTTCTCCCGCAAGAATTACAATCTTTCAAGCAATATGTACAAAAAATCCCGGACCTGTGTTCAGATCCGGGCAAACGATATTCTTTATACCATGTTCCAGCGTTTGAGATGCCAGGCGCCGTCCTGATAGCATACGATGCTCACCGCGCCGTTATCCGTGCTGATACGATAGGGATGGATATCCGCCCCCAGCACATAATTGAGGATGGCCTTGGTGGTGCCGTCGTGACAGAAGATCGCCACCTTGCCGTCGATGGCATTCTCCTCCAGCTTTTTCATAAAACGACTGACGCGCGCGCAATGCATCTGGTGGCTCTCACCGCCGTAGCGGGAATAATCGCGCGACTGCGTGCATTTGCGGTGCGCCTCGCCGTAGAGCAAAAGCGCATCCTTGTGATATGTGCCCGTCAGCGTGCCGGTGGAAATCTCGCGCAGCAGCGGATCCTTGATGATCTCCGCGCCGGGCAGCGCCGTCTGGCAGGTCTGAACAGCGCGCTTCAAATCGCTGGAATACACTTTATCAAAGGTGATATCCTTCATCAGTTCGCCGGCGTGCGCCGCATCCTTTATGCCTTTTTCCGTCAGCGGCACATGCGACCAGCCGGAATACGTGCCGTCAAGATTAGCCGTGCTCTGTCCGTGGCGGACAATATATACTTCCATCAAAGCCTTGCAGCCTCCTTTAATTTCCATCTTTATGATTGTTCTCTTTCAAGCGTCAAAATCCTGCCGGATACGTCAATTTTTGCAGATCATCTCCGCCGTCTCTTCAGCGCTCAGCGCCGTTGTATCCATCTTTTCCGTATCAAGCGCATGATACAGCGGCAGCCGCAAAACGCTTCTTTCGATAATATCTATCGTGCGCAGTCCCGCGTCAATATCCTTTTGCAAACGCTTGATCAAGGCCGCCTCATCGCACACAAGCGATATGCAGCGCACGCGGCATTTTGCCGTATCAAGGCGCGACAGAATATCGTCAATGATCGCTTGCTCATGCATCACCCAGCAAAAAATAATATGCTCATATGCGCTGCAATGGATAAAATTATTGATTAGATGACATATGTTATCCATGACCATTGCCTTCGTTTCGTCATTCACCTGAAAAGGATTAGCATCCCAGCACCAGTCGCCATCGAGAAAAACGCTGCGCCCAAGGCGCTTTTTCATCGCCTGCGATACCGTCGTTTTGCCCACGCCCATGCTGCCGCCGATCAGATAAAGTGTTTTCATACGGTTTCCTCCCGGATAGGCTTGCCAAGCCGCATTTCTCTTCGCCATGCAGGCGGCGGTCCGTCATCGCCCCAGTACTCATCCAACGATTCAATTTTTCCATCGCGTATCTTCATGAAGCTGGTTACATGGAAATGCAGCGTACCGTCCTGCGAACAGACGTGCACGGCCGTGATGAAAGTATCATCCGCCTGATGCATGCGTTCGATTTCCCCCGTCCAATCGCCGGGGTATTCACAGTTGGCGCGGATAAATTCCTGCACGCTGAATTGTTCGTTGCTGCAATGCCAGCGGATGACGGCGTCTGCGTGAAAATACGAGACAAGCGCCTGTGCATTCTGCGTCAGAACGGCCTGCCAGAAAGATTGAATATCCATTATTTGTCCTCCTCCCACGGCAGTTTCTCGTTGCAGATGATTTCATCCACATCTTCCCGGCTGCACAGCGCAAACATGCGCTTGACGCCGAGCTTTGACGCGTCGCACAAAAAAATTTTGCGTTCGGCATGGGAAAGCATCACGCGGCGCAGCGCTGTTTCTTCCTCTGAAGCGTCGCTGATCTTTCCTTCGGCGGAAATGCCCTGGCTGGAAAAAAAGCATTTGTCAGCATACAGCGAGCGCAGATAGCGTTCGGCGCCTGCGCCGTAGAAGAGGGCGTTTTGCGCGTTGAAAAGTCCGCCGGTACAGTATAAAAGCATATCTTGCGGTACTTCTTCGGAGAAAATACGCAGATTGTTGGTAATGATCTTGACGCCTCTTTTGCCGCCGAGATATTTGACCATGCGTCGCACGGTGGAGGAGGCGTCGAGCATGATGGTATCGCCGTCCTGTACCATATCCGCAGCGCGTCGGGCGAGATCTTCTTTGATCTGCGAGTTTTCGCTTTCGCGAAAGCCCAGCGGAACCACGGCGTTGTGGTAGCTTTCGAGCACTACGCCGCCGTAAATACGCCGTACCTGACCGGCCTTTTCCAGCGCATCCACGTCGCGGCGGATGGAGGCCTCGCTGATGAAGAGTGCTTCTGCCAGTTCACGGAAGGTGGCCGTACGCTTTTGCTCAAGGATGGAAAGAATTTTTTCTCTGCGTTCCAGGATGATCATCTGTCACACCTCTTGAAAAGATTTGAAAAAAACTGAAAAGAAATGAATTGATACATGATAGAATTTCAAAGTGCACACAATCTCTTGACGAATTTCGCATCCTATTATAGAATAAATTTGTAACTTTTGCAAATGTTTGCCAGAAATTCCACATCATCAACAGTAAGGAAGGGGTCATTACCATGGCTATGGTTACGACCATCGGCGCCGGTATGATGGGGTCCGCTCTGGCTTTCCCCGCCCGTGAAAACGGCCACGAGGTTCGCCTGGTGGGCACGCATCTGGACCGCGAAATCATTGAAGTAAGCATCAAGACCAATCGTCATCCCAAGTTCGTCAAGGACTTCCCCGATGGCGTCAAGTACTACCAGATTGAAGAAGTCGATTCCGCCATCGAAGGCGCGGACTTCATCATCGGCGGCGTCAGCTCCTTCGGCGTGGATTGGTTCGCCGACGTCATCCTGCCCAAGATTCCCGACGGTATGCCGCTGCTGACCGTTACCAAGGGCCTGTTTGACACCGAGGACGGCAAGCTGCTGACCTACCCCGACCTGTGGCAGAAGAAGCTCGATGAGCTGGGCAAGAACGTGCCCCTCAACGCCATCGGCGGCCCCTGCACCAGCTATGAGCTGGTTGCCCATGACCAGACCGAAGTCGCCTTCTGCGGCAAGGATCTCAAGATCCTCTCCTTCCTGCGTGAGGTCATGACCACCGATTATTATCACATCTCCCTGTCCACCGACGTTGTCGGCATCGAAAGCGCTGTCGCCCTCAAGAACGGCTACGCGCTGGGCATCGCGCTGACCATCGGCCTCAATCAGAAGGCCTTCGGTCTGGACAGCGAGCTGCATTTCAACTCCCAGGCTGCCGTTTTCGGCCAGGCTGTGAAGGAAATGTACCGTCTGCTGGAGTACCAGGGCACCGCTTCTCTGGATAACATTTCCGTGGGCGCGGGCGACCTGTACGTCACCGTGTACGGCGGCCGCACCCGTCTGGTCGGTATTCTGCTGGGCCGCGGTCTGAACATTGACGAAGCTAAGGCTGAGCTCAACGGCGTGACCCTCGAGTCCCTCGTTGTGGCTGAGCGCGTGGCCCGCGCGGTCAAGGTTGCCGCCAAGGCCGGCAAGCTGGATCCCGCTAACTTCCCGCTGCTGATGCACGTGAACGAGATTCTCGTGGAGAAGAAGGAAGTTAACATTCCCTGGGAAGATTTCACGTTTGTGAAGTAAGATACGAGGAGGACGTTCGAGAGGCTGCTTTGGATGGCCAAAGCACCTCTCGAGCTCTCCCGAAAGCCAGTTTTGGCATTGGAAGGCGGCTGCGTTATTGACGCGGCAGTCTATATGAAAAAGAGTCTGAAGCTCGGATGTGAAAGCACGCTTTCCCACCGATCTCAGACTCTTTTTCTGCGTGCTTCGCACGCTCGCGGAGCAAGCTCCGCGGACTGCCGCTATGGTACGCGCCATGTCTGTTTGCGCACTCCCCTCCCCCGCGGGCGCTACGCAACGCAGGCCGATTGCGATAGCAATCGCATCCGCGAAGCGGATAGAAAAAGAGCGTGTAAATCATCGGGGCGGGCTTGCCCGCAGCCGTGATTTCACGCTTCTTTTTCGTATAGCCTGCCGTAACATTTACACAGACAGGACTGGTTTTCGGGTGGGTCTTAGGGAGGGGCTTTTGACGCAAAAGCCACCTCCCTAACGTCTCCCCCGTTTAAATCCTCGCATCCCACTGACCGCAGAAGCTGTCAATCGGGTCCTTGCCGGTGAACGCCTCCGACCCGGCCAGCAGCTTATCCACCAGCGCGTCCAGCGTCGCGGGCTGGGAATCGTACGCATTGATGTATGTGCGCAGCTGCGGAACATCCGCCAGCATCGTGGGCGCATTCACGCTCACGCCAACGACGGGCAGTTCAAATACATACCACGGAATCTCGCCGCCGCCCTTGGAAAGGCCAAAGCTCGGACGACCGTTGGCCACGTCAAAGACCGTCAGCACCAGATCCTGCTGGGAAACAAAATCCGCAATGGCGTTTTTGCCGGCAAAGTAGAGATTGAGGCTGGGCTTTTCGCCGGCTGCGATCTGCTTTTTCATCTTTTCGATGGGACTCTCATAAATGAAGGCGTCAAAGCCCTTTTCAATCAGGCGCTCGCGCAGCTCCTCGGCAGGATTTTTCTTGGCCGCACCGCCGCCCATGGCCATCTTGACCAAATCATCCATCGCGCCCGCCGCACCCTTGACATACACAATCATGATGCGCTTATACTTTTCAGGCGTCAGGGGCAATACACCTTCATCCTTGTACTTCACCAGCGTAATGCAGTCGCGGCTGATGTTCCTGGCCGCTTCCTTATATTCATCCTTGCCCAGCGCAGTCTCGGCAGGCACCAGCGCTTCCTTCGCCGCCTTGTTGAGGCCCATGTGCGCCTTGAGGCCCAGAATGCGCGTAAGCGCCTCCACCATGCGTTCTTCACTGATGACGCCGCTTCTGTACGCATCCAGCATGGTGGCAAAGTCCTCGTCGGGATCGTTAAAGAACAGGAACATATCGCAGCCAGCATTGATGGAAGCGGGCAGCATTTCCTTGCGTGTCATGCGGTCGGTCATGGCCACCATGTGCGATGCATCCGTCACCACCATGCCGTTGAAGCCCAGCTTGCCGCGCAAAAGACCGGTCATGATTTCGGGACACAGCGTGGCCGGCAGCATCTCTTCATCGGTAATGCCGGGCTTGACCGCGCGCATATACGTGGGCATCATGATGTGTCCGCCCATGATCGCATCCAGATCGTTGTCGATCAGCTGCTTGTACACATGACCGTAGGTCGCCATCCACTTTTCTTCGTCAAAATCATTGATATTGTTGCCGATGTGCGCATCACGATAGTCAAGACCGTTGCCGGGGAAATGCTTGGCCGCACAGGCAAAGCCGGGGATGGTGTGCGCGCCCTTGAGATATTCCGCGCTCATGTCCGCCACACGCTTGGGATCATTGCCAAACGCGCGCGCCACCACTTCGGTGTTCAGCCAGTTATAGTGGATATCGCACACAGGCGCAAAAGCCATATTGCAGCCAAGCGAGGCCGCCTCTTCATTGGCCATGCGGCCCAGATCACGCGCATACTGCTTGTTGCCGGTAGCGCCGATCTTGATGCCGCTGCCAATGTTCGTACCGTCAGAGCATGCGCCGTTGCCGCCCGTTTCGGTATTGCAGGCGATGAACACCGGCACCTTGGCAAAGGACTGCAGCATGCGGTTCTGCATCTGCACATACTGGCCGGGCATGTTGTTATAGCGGCAGCCGCCCAGGTGATATTTCTGCATCAGCTCCTGCAGATAAGCAGGCTCCATACTGGCGGTCAGCTGGAAAAAGAGCTGGCCCACCTTTTCTTCGTCGGTCATGTTCGCGATGGTATTTTCCACCCACGCGATGTCTTCGTCACTGAGGTAATACGGTTTGGCTTTGAGATTAACCATTGTTCTTTCCCCTTTCATTATGCGCCAAGGTTCTTCAAAAACGCTTTGATTTTTTCATCCTGATATTCGCCCGCATAGGCGCCGCAAAGCAGCCTGCCGCAAGCCGTATCCATAAACTCCTGCCAGCTTTCCTTTTCGCTGCGCACAAGGATGGGATAGTACAATACGCCATTTTTCTGCGCAGCGTCCATATCGCCGGGCGCGTCGCCGCACATCAGCACATGCTCCTTTTCGTAGCCCTTTTTCAAAAGCTCGCCGATGCAGTGCGCCTTGCTGCCGGCATTCTGCGCCATGACGATGTCGGTATGCGCAAGCAGGCCGTACTTCTCCCATTCTTCGAGCACCGCGTCAAGGTTCGCACTGGAAACAATCGCCACATCCGCCCGCGCATGCGCGAAAGCCAGGCCCTCTTTTGCCAGCGGGAAGGGCAGCTTCATTTCGTCGGGCAGATTGTTGATATGCTCATTGACCGCCTTGCTCCAGCTGAGCGCCTTTTTGAGCGACACGCTCGCAGGCTTCTCCTCAATGGCCCTTTCCAGCGCGCCGTTGGAAAGCTCCTTGCTGTTTTCCACCCAGTCAACCAGCGTCTCAAGATCTTCAATCTTTACATACTGCCGGTCGATTTCTTTCAGCGCCAGAGAAAGCCCCTTGAAGCGGTTAATGCCGCGGGTCATGGTATACAGATTGATCACGTTCCAGCGGTCAAGAATTGCCTCCCGCCACGCACCAAGCTGCCACTCCTCCACCATACAGGGGCCAAAGCAGCGGATGTGCTTGATATCCATGGTATCCATCGCGCAGCCGTCGGAGTCCACGCAGATGAGATAGTCATGCTTTTTTTCAAATACATTCAGGTCAGTTGCCATATTGTATCACTCCCGATTCCTGCAAAGCCGTATCTTTGCATCCTGACAGTATATAGTATACCGTGAATTTCCTTCCTTTAACATGCAGGATTTTTGCCAATTACCGTACAATTTATAGTTATTTCATCCATTTATATAAAAAAACCACGAAAAAGAGGCCCTCTTTTCAGAGAGCCTCTGTGTTTTTTGTCATTAAGCTTCGGGGCCGAATTCCGCTTCGTAAGCGGCCACCAGCTTTTCGGGCCAGTCGGAAACAGGCTCCAGCCTGCCGGTGAAGAAGCGCAGCGTCTTGGGCTCATGCACAAAGCGCAAGCCGCCCACCAGATGGCGGTGATCATACAGCCACTTGACACGGTCGATCACATACTCCGTCTGCGACAAAGTGAACACGCGGCGCGGGAAGGCCAGACGCACCATTTCAACGGAAGCGATGCGCTCGGAGCCATCGGGATTGCGCTCCTCGGACAGTGTGCCGCGCTCCATGCCGCGGATGCCGCCGCACAGATACAGCGCCGCCACCAGAGAGCCGGCGGGATACTGCTCGGAAGGGATATGGCCCACCACCTCGCGGGCGTTGATGTGCGCACCCAGGCCGCCGCCGGGCGTGACCATGGGCACACCGTAAGCATCCAGCGCACGCACGCAGTGATCGATAAACTGCGGGCCCTGGGAGATAACGTCCAGATCCATCGTTTCTTCAAAGCCGATGGTCATGGCTTCCATTTCCTTGACGGACATGCCGCCGTAGGTGAGGAAGCCCTCAAAGAGCGTGATCAGATCCTCCATCTCGTGGAAGAGCTTTTCATCGCGGATGAGGATCCCGCCGCCGCGGCCAAAGCCGAACTTGCGGCCGGAGAAGTAAATAATATCAAAGCAATCGGCGACCATGCGCACGATTTCGCGCACGGACTTATCCTGCAGTTCGCGCACCTTGATGAAATACAGGTTATCCTGCAAAAGCGAGGCGTCCAGCACCGTGGGGATGCCGTGCTTCTTCGCCAGGTCGGTCGCTTCCTTCACATTCTGATAAGCGATGGGCTGGCCGCCGATCAGGTTGGTGCCCGCTTCCAGACGCATGTAGGCGATATTGTCCGCGCCTTCCTTGGCGATGCATTCTTCCACCTTATTCAGGTCGATATTGCCCTTGAACGGCAGGGGGCTCTTGGGAATGAGGCCCTCATCGCGCACCAGTTCTTCCACATGGCCTCCCAGGCGGGTGATATGCGCCTTGGAGGTGGTGAAATGATAGTTCATGATCACGCAGTTGCCGGGCTTGACAAAGTGCTGGGCAATGATATGCTCGCACGCGCGGCCCTGATGGCAGGGCAGCAGATGCTTGATGCCAAAAAGCTCCTCCAGCTTATCGCGCATGCGATAGAAGGTTTCGCTGCCGGCGTAGGCGTCGTCGGCGCGCAGCATGGCAGACTGCATTTCATCGCTCATGGCGTTTACGCCCGAGTCCGTCAGCATGTCCATAAAAATATCGCCGTTGTGCAGCAAAAAGGTGTTGAAACCCGCGTCCTTCATGCGGTTCAAGCGCTCCCTGGCAGGCAGCAGGGTGAGCTTTTGCACAATCTTGACTTTGTGCATTTCGACAGGCAGCGCTTCGCGGGCGTAAAACTTGATTGCAGGCATAAATCGTATCCCCTCCGGAATGAATTGCTTTTTGAATGCATATAGTATATAATACTTTTCACGATTAATAAAGTAAATGTTTTAGATGTATTTAATCGATACATTCGATCGTGGAGGTATGTATGGAAATCCGCAATCTGCTGACCTTTGTACAGGTGGCCGAGCTTGGCAGCTTCACCCGCGCCGCCAAAGCGCTTGGGTATTCGCAGTCCACCATTTCCTTTCAGATCAAGCAATTGGAAAACGAACTGGACTGCCTTCTCTTTGAGCGCATCAACCACACCATCGCGCTCACCGAAAAAGGCCGCGAGGTATTAAGCTACGCGCAGAAAATTGACCATCTGACAGAAGAATTCCGCCAGAATCTCAACGCGCCCAAGCAGCTGCACGGACACATCCACATCGTCACCTCCGACTCCATCGGCGAAATGATGCTGCGCACCAACTACTGTGATTTTTTCAGCCGCTATCCCCAGATCTCCCTCAAATTCTCCAATGCCGACACGCCCGGCATGTTCCGCATGCTTGATCACAACGAGGCCGACGTCATGTTCACGCTTGACCGCCACATCTACCAGCCCAATTACATCATCGCCAAGGAGGAGCGCGTGCCGGTGCATTTTGTCACCAATGCCGCCTCGCCTCTGGCCAGGCGCACGCTCACGCTGCGGGAACTGACGGATCTGCCCTTCATCCTCACCGAGCGCGGCATGGGCTATCGCAGCAATCTGGATGAGGCGCTCAGCCGCCAGTCGCTGTCCATCACCCCCGTATTGGAAACGGGCCGCACCGATCTGATCACAGCGCTGCTGGAAGAAGGCGTCGGCGTTTCCTTCCTGCCCGATTTTGTCACGCAAAAGAAAGTGGAGGAAGGAAAGCTTGCCTACCTGCGCGTCAGCGATTTCTCGGGCGATATCTGGAAGCAGCTGATCTATCACCGCAACAAATGGATTTCCCAGCCCTTCCGCATTTTCCTTGATTATGTGATGCGCAACGAATTCAGCAACTAAAAAAAGCAGGAAAAAAATATAAAAAATACAATTGACTTAATAGGTAGGAATTGATATCATATATAAACGCACTGAATGGAAAATCCGCAAAAATTGCGGAGGCTTTTCCCAAGCCAATCATTCAAATATGCACCAAGGAGAATCGTGATGCTCGTATCTGTTCTGTTGTTCGCAGTTGGTTTGGTTCTGCTCATCAAGGGCGGCGACTGGTTTGTTGACGGCGCCACCGGCCTGGCCAAGCGTTTTAATCTGCCTGACATCGTGGTTGGCGCGACCGTTGTTTCCATCGGCACCACCCTGCCCGAAGTCA
>JAZQXQ010000313.1:0-1715 GCA_045632965.1 Clostridia bacterium | reverse complement strand
CAATCGCTATCTGCTGTGCTTTGTCTATCTGCTGTGCAGCGCCTTTTCTTCCTATGCCGTGCATTTTGCGCTGGATCCCGCCTATCTTGCAGCCTCCTTTGCTTCCTGCGCCGCCTTCCTACTCGTTCCCCGCCGCCTGCTTTCATCCGCTTTCACCCTCACGCGCCGCTTGTCTCCCGACGCAACCGACAATGAAAACGCCTATGCCCAGCATATGCGCGCGCAATGGGCAAGCAATCTGCAATTGCTATCACATCTTCTGCCGCAGGTACGCGCGGAGGAAATCAACGTGCAGGAGCGCCTCGATGACATCATGGAGCGCATGTGCGCCGGCTGCAATCAGATGCCCATCTGCTGGAATGAAAACGCCGATAAAACCGCGCAAACGCTGTGCGATTACTTTATCGGCAGTGATCGCTCCGCCGTGTTGCCCGATTGTCAGCGCCTGCAGGCATGGCCGGCAATGGCGCTGGATTATGAGCGCAGCGAGCAGCAGCAGCTTTTGCGCACCGCCTATGCCAACCGCGAGCGCGAAGCCCCGCGCACGCACCTGTCCGCCATCGCGCAGGCCATGACGCAATTATCCCTCGAAAGCCTGCACTGCGACAAGGATGACGACGTCCTTTTAGGCGAAGCCTCCTATCTTTTGCGTCAGATGCGCATCGCCGGGCGCATTGTGTACGCCCTGCGCGTATCGCAGCATATCACTATCGCCCTGCGATATGAACCGCCCCTCACGCGGCAAAAGCAGATAGACCGCTATCTCACCGAACTCTCCGCGCGTCTCAATCGCCCGCTGCGCATTGCTCAGCGCAGCAAGGATGTAATCCTCATTGAGGAGGCCCCTCCGCTGACGGTAGAGTGCTTCCATCTTTCCGCCTCTTCCGGCGACGGCAACGGCGAAAACGGCGATTCCATTCTCCTGCGCACGGGTCGTGGCGGCGTTGAGCTTTTGATGCTCAGCGACGGCATGGGCCACGGCGCGCAGGCGCACGAAGAAAGCGAAAAAACCTTGGAACTGCTCTCCCTGTGCCTTGATTCTGGCTACAGCGTGGAGGATGCGCTCAAGGCCATCAACTGCATTATGCTTTCCGCCACCGACGGTGAGCAATACGCCACCGTCGATCTGTGCGTGACCGACCTGTGGGCAGAGCACGCCACGCTCTACAAGCTCGGCGCCTGCCCCTCCATCCTCGTCTCCGGCGGCAGCCTGCGCGTGCTGCAAAGCAGCGCCCTGCCTCTTGGCATATTGCCGGAGATCGAAGCCTCCACGCACGCCTTCTCCGTGTCGGACGGCGATATGCTCATTCAGTTTTCCGACGGCCTGAGCGACGCGCTCGGCGGCCTGCGTCAGCTGGAAGGGCAGGTTTCTCTTCTTGTGCGCGACAAGCTGCAAAAATCCCCCGAAACCATCTGCACCTCGCTTATGTCCGCCGCCATGCGCCGCTGCGGCGGCGTGCCGCCGGACGACATGACCATCCTTTGCACGCGTTTCAAAAAAGCAAATAAATAAAGGCGGAAAATCCGCCTTATTTTAGTGTCTCATGGGCTAATGTCACAAGGCTGACAATCTCTTCGTCCGTCGGCATCGAGCCGTCTCCGGGCCGAATATCCGCCAGGAATTCGATGTTGCCCTTAGGCCCCTTGATGGGCGAATAGGTAAACTGCTCCACGTGCCAGCCGATTTCCGCCGCATATTCGCGCACCTGCTCGAG
>JAZQXQ010000312.1:0-4570 GCA_045632965.1 Clostridia bacterium | reverse complement strand
GTATAGCCCTGCAAGGATAGAATCATCGCGTGTGGATTGCCGATGTACACGGCATTGTCATCTGCCGAAAGGAACTGATTGACGCAGATGAGCGTGTCGTCGGTATGACTGACCGTCGCATCGCCCAGCTGATCCGCCAGTATTTGGCAGAGTGTGGTGATAAAATCATCCTCCTGCCCGGCGCAGAAGATGGTGGTTTCAGCCGCAGCGGACAGGCAGAAAACAAGACTGAGCAGCGTAATGCACAGGATGAGCGGCAGCTTTTTCATGGATGTTCTCCTCTCAGAAACGGAAGTAGATGAAGGGATTGTAGGTGCTGCCCAATAGAATAATTACGCACAGGGCAAAGAGCAGCACGGCAGAAACGGCGCGCAGGCAATCGGTCAAGGCGCAATCTTTCAGCTTTTTGCCAAGCCATTTGCCTGCCGGCAGGCAGCCAAGGCAGGCGGGCAGCAAGAGGAAGAGCGGGTACAGCGTGTCGTGATGACCGGCGAGATATTGGGGCATGCCGGCGGTATAGGTGAACATGCCGCGGAGGGTTAGCGCCAATTGCGCTATATCCTCCACGCGGAAAAGCACCCAGCCCAGCAGCACCAGGAAAAGCGTGCCCATGTGCCGCAAAAGCGCAGGGATGCGGTCAAGCGCTTTTCTGCCCAGCAGCTTTTCAACCATCAGTAGCAGGAAATAATACAGCCCCCAGAGGACATAATTCCAGTTGGCACCGTGCCAAAGGCCCGTCAGCGCCCACACGACCAGCATGTTGAGCACCATGCGCGGGAAGCTGACGCGGTTGCCGCCCAAAGGAATATACACATAATCCCTGAACCAGGTGCCAAGGGAAATGTGCCATCGGCGCCAGAACTCGGTGATGGAGCGCGAACAGTAGGGATGATCAAAGTTCTCCAGGAAGTGGAAGCCGACCATCCAGCCCATGCCGATGGCCATGTCGCTGTAGCCGGAAAAATCAAAGTAGATCTGCAAAGCATAGGCGACGGCGCCCAGCCACAGCATGCCCGTGGGCAAATTGCCCTGGCCGGCGGCATAGACGGTATCGGCCAGCATGGCCATGCTGTTGGCAAAAATCACCTTTTTGCCAAGGCCGAAGATGAAGCGTTCAAGGCCGCGGGTGAAATCCTGCAGGCTTTCTTTTCTGTCATCCAGCTCTTCGGCGATGGTCTGATAGCGCACGATGGGGCCGGCGACCAGCTGCGGGAAGAGGGCGACGTATGTCGTGAGCTTGAGCAGGCTCTTTTGCGGCGGCACTTCTCCGCGATACACATCCAGCGTGTAGCTCATGATCTGGAAGGTGAAAAAGCTCACGCCAATGGGCAGCGGCAAGCCGATGCGCGGCAGATCAATATGCAATAGGGCTTCAAGATTGATCAGTGCAAAGTCGCCGTATTTGAAAAAGGCAATCGCGCCGATATCAATCAGCACGGCAGGCAAGAGCAGCAGCCGCTTTTGCGCCTTGGTTTTCCCTTCCATCAGACGGGCAAAGACATAATTGCTCAGCACCATCAGCAGCATCAGGAACAGATACACCGGTTCGCCCCAGGCATAAAACACGAGCGAAAAGAGACACAGAACGGCGTTTTTCGCCGCGATGGAGCGAACGGCGAAATTGCACAAAAGCACCAGCGGGAAAAACAGCAGCAGGAAGACGAGGCTTGAAAAGACCATTTACTCAGTACCTCCGTCCTGCTTGCCGGCAAAGAAGGTGATATCGCCCAGCAAAAGCACCTGATGAATGTCGTTTTGCTCAATGTATGCCTTCAAATCCAAAGGCTGCCCCATATCGCGCTCATAATAGCGCAGATCGAGGATGTGGGTGTTGTTAAAGTGCGTGGCGATCAGGGCGTTGACGGGATTGGAATAGGAATCCGCCAGAATCAGCAGATTGGTTTTATCCGCCTGCCGCGTCTGGAAAATAATTTCGCCGTAGTCGCCGCCGTAATAATAGGCGTAGTGATTGCGCAGCGCATCATCGGGATAGCGACCCTTTTCATACAGCGCCTGATGGCCGTAGGTGCCGTTTTTGCCGTTGAGGCGCGTGATGGTCTTTTTGATATCGTAGGTGTAAACGGTGAACTGAGAATCGCCGATCGTGCGGCCGGACTGGCGCGCATAGGAGCCGTTGAAGGGAACGGGGAAGGACAATTCTTCCTTGACCGGGACGGTGGTTTCGCTTTCGCCCAGCAGCAGGCAGATGATATCGCGATAGCCTTTGTCCGCGCCTAAATGATTCCAATGGTGATCGCTGGCATAAAAGAGAGAGGCGTATGCATCATAGTCCGCTGCTTCAAAGCAGGCGGAAGCCGCGTAAGAATAGGCGGCGCGCACGGCGGCATAGGCGTCGTTTGCGTCGGGATTGGCAAAATCATGGGCGCGGGAATTGCGGATGAAGTAGAGCGATACCGGCACGCCAAGATCGGCAAAGGCATGGGCCTGGCTGACAACAGCATCGGCATATTCGCTTTCCGCCCAGGGCTTTTCCACGATGCGGCTTTCATCGCCGCCAAAGTGATAATAACCGTTGGCGATTTCGGTATACTGCAAGGCGGAAGCGGGGAACAGCGTGCGCAAAAGCGCGCTTTCCTGCTGATAGACGGCATCCTGCGCGGCAATCACGCCGCCTTTGAGCGCTTCGCCGAAGGGATACTGATCACCCAGCGCGTCTTCCAGTTGATTTTGAAAATCGGTGGATATAAAGCCGGCGAGCGTCAGCTGAGGGAATTGCGCGAGCGTTCTGTTTTCCGCATCGGAAACGGACAGCTGCCCGCGCAGAGGAATCAGCAGCATCAGCAGGATGGGCAGCGCACAGCCCATGAGCAGCAGCGCATGGGACAGGCGGGAGGGTTTCTTTGGTTCCATCAGGGGGATCCTTTCCGTGGGTTCTGACAGGCTTTTACACCATGCCGCCGTAGAGGAAGTAGCTCACGTCGCCGATGATCAGCACTTTGTCGATGTCATTTTTCTGGATGTAGTCGCGGATGTTCATGTACAGGTTTGTCTGCTTGGCGTATTCGCGCATATCCACGACAAAGGTCTTATTGAAGTGATTGCTGACCAGCTCGCGCACCGAGCAGCCGTAGGAATTGCACAGGATCAGCAGATTTTCGCGCTCGGGACGGTTGGTATCGTAGACGATTTCGCCAAAGTCGCCGCCATAGAAGGTGACATAATGCGGGGCGAGAATTTCGCGGGAGTACTTGTCCTCAAAATAGGCGTCGGGGCGGCCGATCTTTTTGAGGCGGCCTTTGACGGTGATTGTCTTTTCGGGCATATCATAGCGGTATACGGCAAAATTCTGCGTGGCGCAGCGAAGGCCTGTGCGGCTGGCGTAGGAGCCGTTGTACACGGTATCAAAGACGACCTCCTCCGCCGGCTGCAGCGCCTCTTCCTCTACCTGAAGGAGCTTTAAAATATCTTCGTAGCCCTGCTGCGTGCCGATGTGATTCCAGTGATGATCCGTCTGGTAGAAATAGCGCTCGTATTCCTCCATGCTGTGAATCTGCAGCGCGGCGGAAGCATCCACAAACGTCAGATGGGACATCAGATCCAGATAGATGGCATTTTCGCCGGAGAGATCTTCGGTAAAATCCATGCTGCGGGAGTTGTTGACAAAATAGAAGTATACGTCGTAATCATCGCCCGTGAGGCGGTAATTATAGTTATTGACGTATTCCTGCATGATTTCCTTGAAGCGCTGTTTGTAGTTGTAGCGGTATTCCACGATATAGCCGTTGTCGCCGTAAAAATAGCAATTCTGCCCCTTGCCGGCCGGCGTGTAGCCCTCGGGCGCGGCGTAAGCGCAGGCGCTGAAAAGCAGCAGAAATGCCATGAAAAAGCTCAGTTTGCGCATGCAGATTCCTCCGGAATTTGATGCATTCATTATAGTAAATTTGCTATATTGTGTCAACAAGCGGCGATTGGATTGAAAAAAAGGCCGGTCGTTCTGACCGGCCTTTGCCAGGATTTATTCGCAGTACAATTCGGGGCTTTTGAGAATGCCGAAGGGCTTGAACTGGTATTCGTACGTCCACAGATCGCCCTCGGAGCGCCAGGAATCGGGGCTTTGGTAGAAGTAAACGCCTGAGGTATGGTGCAGCTGGGCAAAGCCGTTCTGTCTGACGCCGTAAAGCCTTATGGTGATGCGGTGCTTGCCGGGGGCGAGATCCTTAAGCGTCATCGTGTAGGGGGAGAAAGCGATGCGCCCCATATTCTCTCCGTCGCAGAATACCTGCATCAGGCCGCCGCGGTAGTGCGGCACGCGAATGGTAAGATCGCCCTGCGTTTCCGCATCAAAGTGATAATCGATGTTGCCGGTGTAGAAGGGCAGATGCTGCGGAACGACGCTGCCAAAGCCTATCTTTCGCACGGGCGGCACGATGGTCTTGACAACGCCGTCGATGCGCACGCCGAAATCGCCCAGGAGATAATAGCATTCAAGATTGGTGCGGCGGCCGATGGGCACGCGGATCTCCAGCACATGCTCGCCGATATCAAGCGGCGGCAGGGCAACGGTTTTGATATCTTTATCCACATACCAGCCCACCACCGTGGAGGGAAT
>JAZQXQ010000311.1:0-2062 GCA_045632965.1 Clostridia bacterium | reverse complement strand
GCTGGCCCAGGTGAAGGGCTGCTCGGGACGCAGGAAAACAGCGCGGATGGACAGCAGATCGTGCGCAATATTCTTAGCGATGCTCATTTGAATTATCTCCTTATATATCAGTAATCAGCCAACAAATTCCTTCATGCAGCGGCGATAGGCAGCCACGGGATCTTCAGCGCGGGTGATGGGACGGCCCACCACGATATAGTCGCTGCCGCCAACGCGGGCGCGCTCGGGAGTCACCACGCGCACCTGATCGCCCGCATCGCCATCGGCAAAGCGGATGCCGGGGGTAACGGTGGCAAAGTCAGCGCCGCAGGCTTCCTTGACCAGCGCGGCTTCAAGGGGAGAGCACACAACGCCGTCAAGGCCGGCTTCCTGCGCGTTCTGGGCGTACTTCTGCACGGTCTTGGGCATGGTTTCGTTGATCAGCAGTTCCTTCTGCATGCGTTCTTCGCTGGTGGAGGTCAGCTGGGTGACGGCCAGCAGCATGGGACGGGTGCCGTCCTCACGAGTGAGGCCTTCGCGGGCGGCCTTCATCATTTCGATGGTGCCGGCAGCGTGCAGGTTGGTCATATCCACATCCAGACGGGAGAGCACCTTCATGGCGGATTTGACGGTGTTGGGAATGTCATGGAGCTTCAGGTCCAGGAAGATCTTGTGGCCGCGGGCCTTGATCTGACGAACGATTTCAGGACCTTCGGCATAGAACAGCTCCATACCGATCTTTACAAAAGGCTTTTCATCCTTGAAGTTGTCAAGGAAAGCGTACACGTCCTTGGCGGACGGGAAATCCAGCGCAATGATTACATCGTGATTCATTAGTGGGCACCTCCAATAATATCTTTCAGCGAGCTGATGCCGAGCTTTTCCATTTCGACCGGCAGCTGCTCGATGATCTCTTTGCAAACACAGGGATTGACCAGATTAGCCGCGCCGATCTGCACAGCCGTAGCGCCGGCGAGCATCATTTCGATCACGTCGCGCGCCGTAGATACGCCGCCCATGCCCATCAGCGGAATCTTGACCGCTTCATAGACCTGGTACACCATGCGCACCGCCACCGGGAAGATGGCCGGGCCGGAGAAGCCGCCCATCTTGTTGGCGAGGATGGGCTTGCGGCGACCCAGATCAATGCGCATGCCCAGCAGCGTGTTGATCAGAGAAAGGCCGTCCGCGCCCGCATCCTCGCAGGCCTTGGCGATCTCCACAATGTTGGTCACATTGGGCGAAAGCTTGATAAAGACGGGCTTTTTCGTCACCTTCTTCACAGCCGCCGTCACCTGCGCAGCGCTTGCCGCGCTGGTGCCAAAGGCCATGCCGCCGCCGTGCACATTGGGGCAAGAGATATTCACTTCCAGAATACCCACCTGCTCCTGCTGATCCAGCAGCTCGCAGCAGCGCACGTACTCATCCAGCGAGAAGCCGGAGATATTGGCCACCACAGGCTTGTGGAAATACTGCTTCATTTCGGGCAGTTCGTGGGCGATTACATGCTCGACGCCCGGATTCTGCAGACCCACCGCATTGAGCATTCCCTCGGCGCATTCGGCAATGCGCGGCGTGGGGTTGCCAAAGCGGGGTTCGAGGGTCGTGCCCTTGAAGGAAAAGGAGCCCAGCATGTTGATATCGTACCACTGGGCAAACTCCTTACCGTAGCCAAAGCAGCCGCTGGCGGGCACAAGAGGATTGTCAAGTTCAAGACCGCAAAGGTTGACGTTCAGATTTACCATATGACTTCCTCCTTTACAAGCACGGGGCCATCCTTGCAGATGCGCTTGTTGCCGTACTTGGTCTTGCAGCTGCAGCCCATGCACGCGCCAAAGCCGCAGGCCATGCGTTCTTCAAAGGAGAGCTGACCGGAGCACTCGCAGGCGGCGGATACCGCCTTGAGCATGGGTTCGGGGCCGCAGGAGAAGAAATAGTCGTAGCCTTCAACGGTCTTCATCGCATCGGTCACAAAGCCCTTTACGCCGTAGCTGCCGCCGGCAGTCGCCACGATGGTCTCAACGCCAAGCGCTTCAAAATCATCTTTCAGGAAGATTTCTTCCTTCTTATTGAAGCCGAGGAT
>JAZQXQ010000310.1:0-2788 GCA_045632965.1 Clostridia bacterium | reverse complement strand
AGCCATGTCGTTCTGTGAGCCAAGGAGTTGTTCCTGAGTATTGTCTTCCTAAGACCGCTTGGCCTCCGACTTGCAAAAGTATTACAGCTTTTCTGTAATCTGACGAAGCGGCCCTGCGAAAATGGCGGAATGCTGACCCGTAAACGGACTCAGTCGATGCCGTCGGCCTTTATGCTGTGGGCTTTGAGATAATCCCTGCTGATTTTGCGCCTTGCCAGCACGAGGGCCGGGAAGATCAGCAGCGGAAGGTTCAAATAGCCCAGGATGGTGTTGCCGGTGGAGACCAGGGTCACAATGCCCAGCCGGGAGGAAAAGGCACAGAGCAGCAGCACCACGGCCACGAGCGCTGCGTCCTTCAGCGGGGTGGATTCATCCTGCTTTCGGTAGAGCTTGGAATAGCGGGAGATGGCGCCGTAGCAGAAGCCTACGACCGTGCTGAGCACGGCAAAAAACACGGTGACCACATAAACGATTTTGACGCCGCCCAAGCCCAGCGCGCCGAGCACCCCATAAAAGGGCAGGGGGTTGGCGGCGGTGTCCATCACGTCATGACCCGGAATGGTGGTGGAGGCGATGAAGAACAGCGTCAGAACCACCAGCATGGTCGCGTTGCCGCAAACGCCGATGATGGCGGCCAGCCGGGTCGTCTTCCGGTCCGGCAGCTGCTTGCATACGGAGGAGATGTTGCCGATCACGTTTGCCTGGAAGGAGGCATAGATGATGCCGCTCCAGATGGCGCGGGGGAAGCTGGACTTAATGGCCGGGAATGAGCCGGCGTTGATGTTGCTCAGGGCCTGGCCCAGGTGCAGCTTGCCGGAACCGAGCACCGAAAATATGATGATCGCCAGCACGGCGATGATCAGATACATCATATAGGAGGACGCAAGGGACACCAGCCTCGCGCCATAGGCGCACAGGAACGAGGCAATGACAATGACACAGGCGACGCCAATCCAGTAATTGATGCCCAGCTCATTGCGCAGCAGGGTCCCGATGACGTTCAGAGAACTGCCCATCGCGGTCAGCAGCACGATCACGAAGGAAAAATCCAGCAGATATACCATCCACTTGATTCCCCATACCTCTTTCGTCCAGTCGGCATAGTTGTATGTCTTGTAAATTCGGGAAAACTCGGCGGAGCAATAGATGCAGTAGCCCAGCAGGCACATGGCTAAAACAGCGGCGATCGCGCCCCATAGCCCATACCTCGCCCAGAAAACCAGGATCTGGGTTCCGGAGGCGACGCCGGGGCCAAAGTGGGTGCCCATCCAGACGCAGGCCACGCCGATGGCGATGGATAAAGCGGATTGATTCTTTTTCATAGCGTATCACCGGTTGCCTTTCAAACTTTTCAGTGCTTCGATGAGCGCTTCCGCATCCGGGTATCGATCCTCCGGCGCGTAGTTCAGGGTTTTTAAGATAATGTCGTTTAATTCCGGCGAAGCATCGCTCGTGTCGGGAATTTTTTCGCCGTGCACCCTTCTGTTAAACGCCCGTTCCTTTTCTGCATCATCCGCAAAAAAATAATCCGAATCGAAAAACGGCATTTTATTCCCGTTGGCCAGCATATAAAGGATGATGCCCACAGAATAAATATCCGTAGTCCTTCCGTATTTTCTCTCCCAAAACACCTCAGGAGCCATGTAATTCCTGTTTCCCTTTTTGAATGCGGATTCCGTCTCACCCAGCTTTATGGCAATTCCGAAATCGCCCAGCTTATACCCGCCCTCGGTAATGTAAAGGTTTTCAACCTTAAAATCCCTTTGTACAATTTTGTTCCTCTCGCAATGCAAAAGGACATCCGCAAGATCCAGGCCGAGCTTTATGAGCTCATCCTCTGTAAGCCTTTGCCTTTCCCCGAGATAATCAATCAGGCTCCGAAGCAGCTCCATGCGAATATAGACATCCCATTCAATGGCGTCATCCCTCTTGACAAGGGCAAAATCCTCTATATCCACAACGTGGTCACAGTCCTTCAGCGTCAGCAAGCATGAAATCTCGGTAATGCCGTCATCCGCCTTGCTCTTATATAAAGCGACATCATAATCCTGAACATCTCCGGCATGCGGATGCTCTGAATCGTATCGATCTTCGGGCCTGAACATGATTTTAACCGCGGATTCCATCACGATGCCGTTCACGCGGCGTGCGGCCCGGTAAACATTGCCGCCCAGACCTTTCCCTAATAATGCCTCAATTTTCCACCCAGGCCAGATGGTTTCCAAGTCGGGGTAAGCCGTACTCATCTTTTCACTCCTTCCTGTTTTTTTACTTTTGTTTCTATTATTTCTCATTATAGCATATTGCCCAGGGACGATCAACCCAAAAATGGCGGTGGTACAGGGCGACATCATCAGATTAACACGGCCACAACGTCGAATTACAGTAGTGTGTCAAATATTACAAAAATATTACCAAAAAGATTATAAGGGAAGGATGACGAATAAAACACCGAGGTGATCGGTGTGATGAAGGAAAGCTTTAGCAGTATTGCGGATACAAGGCAACAAGCGCAGGTGAGACATGATCTGTATGAAATCATCGCAATGACAATAGCTGCGGTAATTGGGAATAGCGACGGGTGGGATGAGGTTGAAGATTTCTGCCGCAGCAAAGAGGCATGGTTGCGGGAACACATGAAACTGGAGTTATACTCCTCTCAGTTTAGCCCAGCGATTCCGTGAGCATCTTTTCCGCCCTGGCTGCGTCAAGCCCCCTTGACTTGCCGCCAGCAAGCCTGCGGGGTCTTTCCTTGCCAGAACGAAAAATCCGCATCACGGCTTTCGCT
>JAZQXQ010000309.1:0-4688 GCA_045632965.1 Clostridia bacterium | reverse complement strand
CGGCACGCGCGTGCCCTGCGACGGCTTGCTCTACGGGCAGGCGCCCGCGCCGCAGCAGATGCGCATCCCCGCGCCCGGCAGCAACACCACCATCGGCGTTGTCGCGGTAGACTGCAAGCTCACCAAGGAACAGGCCAACCGTCTGGCGGACGTGGCGCACGACGGCCTTGCGCGCACCATCCGCCCCGTGCATACGCAGATGGACGGCGACACGGTCTTTGCCATGGCCACCGGCAAGGTGGGCGCGGACGTCAATTTCGTCAAGCTCTGCGCCGCCGCCTCCGAAGTGATGGCCCGGGCGATTGCCAATGCCATCCTCTACTCCCTTGACGCATGATCCGCGGGCTGGGGTGTGATCTGTGCGCCATCTCGCGCATGGAAAAAATACTGCGTGACGGGCGCTTTTTAGCCCGCTATTTCACCGAAAACGAGCGCCAATATATCCTCGATCATGTGCACAGCGCGCAGACGGCGGCGGGCATTTTTGCCGCCAAGGAGGCGTTTTTGAAGGCCATCGGCACGGGGCTTGGCGGGCTTGCGCTCACCGATATTGAGATCGGGCACACCGCCCTTGGCGCGCCGGAATATATTTTGAACGAAAACATGCGCGCCGCTTTGGGCAAAATAAATGCCCGGCGCGCATTCCTTTCTATCTCGCACGACGGCGATTACGCCATGGCGACCGCCGCTTTGGAAGGAGACTGACTTATGCACCGCACCATTGATCCCGCCGAAATGCAGCGCATTGAGCGCGCGGCCTTCGCGCAGGGCGTTCCCTCCATCCTGCTGATGGAGCAGGCCGCGCAGGCCGTTGTCTGCACGCTGGAAGATATTCTGGGCGCTTGCGAGGGCATGCATGTGCTATTTGTCGCCGGCCCCGGCAATAACGGCGGCGATGCGCTGGCGGCGGCCCGCTTGTTTGACAAAATGGGCGGCGAGGCCACGGTATGGCTGCCGCTGGGCTGCAAAACGCCCGACGCCAGGAGCAATCTTGCCTATCTCAAAACAAATCCGCTTATTACCGTCATCGAGGGCGAATTGCCCTGCGATGCGTTGTACTTGGATGCGATTGTCGACGGCCTTCTTGGCACGGGAATGAAAAACGCGCCCGAAGGCGCAGCGCTTGATGCGATTGCGTTGATTAACGCACAGGATGTGCCCGTGCTTGCCATTGACGTACCCAGCGGCATGGATGCCCTCACCGGCGCTGCGCAGGAAAACAGCTGCGTGCATGCCGACTGCACGGTAACTTTCCATCGCCCGAAAACGGGGCTGTACATCACCAATCGCCGCGCGTACGTGGGCGAAGTGGTAATTGCCGATATCGGTCTGCCCGAAAGCTGCGATGATGCGGAAGGTCATCTGGTGCCGGACGACATCGATCTGCCGCATCTTCTGCCTCCGCGCACGCGCGATATGCACAAGGGCGCTTGCGGGCGCGTGGTGCTCTACGCCGGATCCATGGGCATGTCGGGCGCTGCGGCCATGGCGGGCCGCGCATCGCTGCGTGCCGGCGCAGGCTTGGCCACCGTTATCTGCCCGCATGAGGTCATGCCCATCCTGCAGACGCAGCTTCCCAACGCCATGTGCGTGGATCGCACGCGTTTGCCGGGCTATGTGCCCCAGCACGACGCTTACGTTTTCGGCTGCGGCATCATTGAGGACGATCAGGCGTGGCAGGATATTCTCTCCCTGCACGATGAAGCCGTGCCCACCGTCTGGGATGCGGGCGCGCTGAATCTCCTCTCCCGCCATCCGATGACCATCGGCAAAAACACCGTGCTTACTCCGCACGCGGCGGAGGCGGCGCGACTGCTTGGCTGCGAGCTCAAAGATATTCTTACCAATCCCGTTTCCGCCGCCAAGGCGATCGTTCACAAGTATCACTGCGGCGTGGTTGCACTCAAGGCTGCCACCACCGTGGTGACGGACGGCGAGCGCGTATCGCTCAATGTCATCGGCACCTCCGCCCTGGCCAAGGGCGGCAGCGGCGATGCGCTGGCGGGCATTCTGGGCGCACTGCTGGCAGGCGGCATGCCGCCCTTTGAAGCGGCGCAGGGCGCCTGCCTGTGGCACGGCCTTGCCGGCCTTAAAGCCGAAGAACAGTACGGCGAGCGCGGTGTGCTGACAGGTGATGTAGCCGATGCGCTGGGCGTGTGTTTGAATGAGTTGATGAGAGAGACGTTCGAGGGACGGCTTTTAAGGTAAAAGCCTCACACGAGCTCCCTCGAAAACCCCGCTCGTTTTTCCGCAGAAAAACAGCGGCACCCAAACGTACCCCGTACCAAAGCGACAGTCCGCAGGGCTTGCCCTGCGGGTTTGCGTAGCAAACTGAAAAAGGGGCCTGAAGCCGAGGGACGAGCTTGCTCGTACACTCGGATTCAGACCCTTTTTCAATTAACTGCCGCGACAAAATCGCAGCCAACTTCCAATACAAACGCAGGTTTCTTTGTTACTTTCTTTGGCTCAAAGAAAGTACCGTCCCCTCTCCCCGTGTCAAATCTGCCGCGTGACCTCATCCGTGCCGTAAGTTCTGCCGCCCTTGGTCTTGGGACCCGCCAGCTGCACAGCGGGCCACTTATCCTCAAAGTCACGCATCTTTTCGCTGGGCAGATGCGCAGGCTTTTTGCCGAAGAAGCGCGCCGACCAGTTGCGGCACACCTTGGTCATGCCGTTGATGACGCTCTTTTCACACTCTTCCATGGCATAGGCGCGCATCATCACGCCCGTGCCCTGGCACAGACGCTGCATGGGCTGGAAATAATTGGCCAGCAGGAAGTGCGCATAATTAACCAGGCGCAGATCGCCGTAGCAGCGATACTGGCGCTGATACTCATCGCCCGTCGCCTCGACCGCCACGCACAGACCCTTCTTCAAAGCGCCGATAATGGCGTCGTTTTCGTTCTTTTTGGCAAAGCAGATGGTGAAGGAATGCGGGAAATACTTACTGCCCGTCAAGCCGTGCACATCGCTGGAGCCGACCGCCGGCAATTTGAGGCCCTTGGCGCGCAGATCATTCCACAGCGCCACCGAGCGGTTGATGCCCACCTGGCCCATGCCGCCGATCAGCTCATACGCGTCAAACATGCCGCTGGTCATGAGAATCTTGGCAAATTCCTCACATACGTTATACACCTGCGACTGGCCCGGACGCCAGTAGGGATGCGGGAAAATGGCCAGGCCGCCCGCCGCATGGATGTTCTCCGTCGCCCACATGGCGCGCGCGTAACGGTCGCGGTATACTTCCGGTACCTTCGCAGGCACGCGCTGCAGGCACTCCGCAATCTCCTTTTCGTAGCCTTCGTAATCCTTTACATATTTTTCGGCTACACTGGACTTGCCGCCCACGTGCACAATATGCACCATGCTGCCGGGCGTATGCACTTCTTCACCCAGCACGCGCGTAAAGCCGGTATCCACGCCTTCGTACACTTCATCCACTTCGCCGCCGGAATAATAGCGGTTATGGTCGGTCAGCGAGAAGAAATCATAGCCCTGCTCGCGGTAATGGCCCGCCAGCGCCGCGGGATCGCGCTTGCCGTCGGAGCGGTAAGAATGTCCATGGAAATCACCGCGCAGAGGCGTGAGCGCGTACAGATCCTTTTTCAGCGCGTATACCTGCATCTGCTCGAGCAATTTTTCGCCGCGATACAGCGACAGCTGGTATTCCATTTCTTCTTCAAACGTATAGTCAAAGTGAATCGCGCCCTCCTGCGGTTTGAGGGTAAGATAGCGGTGTGTTTCGGGCTTGATGTAATAATTCAGTTCGTCGCCGTTGATCGGCACGATTTTCAATGTATATTCGACATCATCAAAGCCCAGGAAGGCGCGTTCCTCGGCAGTGATGGTCATGTGCGTGCATTTTCCCGCCAAAACGACGGAGGGCCAGACGGCACAGTTCTTCGGTGTAGGCAGCATATTATTTCACTCCTTTCAACTTTGCAAGCAATAATAAGGCTGCCGCAATACACAGCGGCAGCCTGTATTTTTATTTTTTGCCCATGATTTCCACATGGTTTTTAATCGCCAGGAAGGTCTCCTCGCTCAGGTCATGCTCGATCTTGCAGGCGTCCTCGCGGGCGATCTTTTCATCGATACCAAGGCGCACAAAGAACTGCGTGAGCAGACGATGGCGCTCATACATGCTCTCGGCGATTTCCATGCCCTTGTCCGTCAGCGTGATCAAGCCTTCCTTATCCATGGTGATATAGCCGTTTTCACGCAAACGCTTGGTGGCATAGCTGACGCTGGGCTTGGTGACGTTCAGCTCCGCCGCAATGTCAATCGAGCGGATATAACCGTGCCTCTCCTGCATAACCAGCATGGTTTCAAGATAATCTTCTGATGATTTACGGATCTTCATGTCGGGACGTCCTCCTGCTGACAGGGTATCACACATAGCAGAAAAAAGCAAATTTCTTTTTTACCAGAGAATCAGATCAACCACCACATCGTCCATCAGCGCGATGACGGCCATCTTGCCCTTGTCGGCAAGGCTCTGGCAGGCGATGGATTCGCTGTTCATAGGGGTGAGCATGCCGCCCGCCTGCTGCACGGTGAAATCGCGCACGGCGCTGATCTTGACCGCCGCAGCCACATAGGCGCCGTTGCTGCCGTTCTTATTGAAGGGGAAGCACTTGACGCCCTTGCCGGCACGGCCCTGGGGATCAAGCATGGCGCCCGGCACG
>JAZQXQ010000308.1:0-1914 GCA_045632965.1 Clostridia bacterium | reverse complement strand
TGGAGATGATGGGCTTCCTGGGCATGGGCAACAATCCCATGGTCGGCGCCACCGTCGCCGTGGCCGTGGCCGTTGAGGAAGCGATGAAGTAAATATTACTGATCACAGCACAAGAGAGTCCGGTCAAACCGTCCGGGGTTTCTTGTGCTGTGATGATCAGAATTCAAAATCGCAGGCCACTGACGCGCTGCGCACCTCGTGCATGCGCTTCTTCACCGGCAGGTGCACCGGGTGGGTCTGGTAGGCGTCGAAGGCGGCGCGATCCTGGAAAACGGTGATCAGCGCCAGGTCGTAGGAACGCTCGCTGTGCAGTATGTCAGCGCCGGCTTCCAGCGCCGTCATGCCCTCGATGCGCCCGGCCATGCCCTCAAAGTTCTTTACCAGCTGGGGAATCTCGTCCTTGAACTCATCCTTGATCCTGAACAGTACAATATGTCGTATCATGTTTCCTCCTGTGTTGGCAGGTCTTTAGGGATACACCGCACCATACGGCGGCACGTTTGGCGGTGCCTTTTTCGCCGGCTGCATCCTGCAAACTCTTTGACTTACCGTCAGTAAGCCTTCGGTATTTGCAGGCGCGCCTGGCGGATCTGCAGCGAAGCTTCCAGACAAAATCCACACGCCGATCGACCACCTTAATCATGCAGTATTTCCTTATAGGGTATCGGGGGATTCAGGCCAGCACGATGTGCAAGTGATTTCGCGAAGGTTTGTTACTTCCTGTTCTTGCTCATAATTTGCAGGATGCGCAGGAACAGGTTGACGATGTCCAGATACAGCGACGCAGACAAGTCGATGGCGTTGTTTACCGTGCGGGCGCAGGTGTTGGCCCGGGACCAGTCATAGCCGATGAACAGCGAGAAGATGGCCGTGCCGAGCCACTCATACAGCATCCCGGAGCGGCGTCCAAACAGCAGCATGCTGATGCCGCTGCCAACGACCATGAAGAACAGCGCGAAGATCAGCACCCGGCCCATCTTCAGGAAGAAGCCGGGAAACAGCGTGCCGACGATCATGAAGGACAGCGATACGATGGACGTCACCAGCACGGCGCTCTTGACGGTGTTTACGGGGATACCCTGGAGCGTCACGCACAGCACGATGCCGATGGGCGCGGCGATCAGCGTATAGCCGATGAAGCTGAGCCCGGCCCCGCCCTGGGTCACCATCACGTTGCCGGCAATCACCAGCGCAAAGTAGATGGCGATGAACAGTATGGGATTCATGCCCATTACCAAATGAATGGCCTGCTCGGCGAACAGCGTCACTGTCAGGTAGTTCAGGAGGAAGCCCCACAGCAGCATGCCGCCGATGATCAGGTTGAAGGCGCGCTCGGAAATCTCGGTTTCGCCTTCTTGAATATACGCGCTCTTTTCGAGGATGACCTTGGTATTGCCCAATGCCATATCCCAAACCTCCTTTTTGCCAATAATACACAAAAAACAATGTTTTTGCTGGGGATATTCTACCCTATCACAGATGGATTGTCAACGATTTTTACAAATTGACATTCGCGCTGTTTAATGGTAAAATAACATCGGATGTTATTGACGGGGAGGGCTCAGGAATGAACGAGACGCTGGCAAGCTGGATCAGGGAAAGCAAACGCATCGTTTTCTTCGGTGGCGCGGGCGTGTCCACCGAGAGCGGCATACCGGATTTCAGGAGCGTGGACGGACTCTATAACCAACAGTATGACTATCCGCCCGAGACGATACTCAGCCACACCTTCTTCATGCGCAAACCGGAAGAATTCTTCAGATTTTACCGAAACAAGATGCTCTTTCCCGACGCCCAGCCCAACGCGGCCCACATCAAGCTGGCCCAATGGGAGGACGAAGGCAAGCTGACCGGCGTGGTCACCCAGAACATTGACGGCCTGCACCAAAAGGCGGGTTCGAAGAAAGTATACGA
>JAZQXQ010000307.1:0-10174 GCA_045632965.1 Clostridia bacterium | reverse complement strand
TTAGGGAGGCGGCTTTGGAGGCCAAAGCCCCTCCCTAAAACCCACCCGAAAGCCTGCGTTTTGGCATACGTTAATGTTGCGGCAGGCTATACGAAAAAGACTCCGGACAACGGATGGAAAAGCAAGCTTTTCCCCCGCTGCCGGAGTTCTTTTTCTGCCCGTTTCACGGGCACGATCACGCGGGGCGTGATCGGCCTGCCGCGTACTTGGATGGCTGCGCCCGCGGGGATGCGCCGTTTTGCTGCGGCAAAACGAGCGGGATTTTGAGAATGAAAAAAACGCTGTTGCATCACTGCAACAGCGTTTTATTTGCAATCAGCAAAGAAAGCGATTAGGCTTCCTTGGCCAGCTGAGCCAGCTGAGCAAACGCCTCGGCGTCGTTCACAGCCAGGTCGGCCAGCATCTTGCGGTTCACTTCAACGCCCTTCTTCTTCAGGCCGTTGATCAGGGTGGAATAGTTCATGCCGTTCAGACGAGCGGCAGCGTTGATGCGGGCGATCCACAGGGTGCGGAACTCGCGCTTACGCAGCTTGCGGCCAGTGTAAGCATAGCGCAGGGAGCGGCGAACCTGCTCGCTGGCAGTGCGGTACTGCTTGGACTTCGCGCCAAAGTAGCCCTTCGCCAGCTTGAACACCTTACGACGCTTCTTATGGGCAGTTACAGCCCTCTTAATACGTGCCATGGAAAATCCTCCTTGCCGGAATCAGGCTTATTTGTACGGAATCAGCGTGCGGATGGTAGCGGCTTCGGCCTTGTTCTGCAGAATGCCGCCCTTACGCATGTGACGGATGCGCTTGGTAGTCTTCTTGTTGAGGATGTGGTTGCAGTTCATGCTCTTATGCTTAACCTTGCCGGTCTTGGTCAGGGAGAAGCGCTTGGCTGCACCGCGGTGAGTCTTTTGCTTAGGCATGGTGTGTCCTCCTTCCAGGATGATATCTGGCTTAAGTTGGCCTTATTTCTGGGCCTTCTCTGCCTTAGCGGTTTTGTCCGCCTTGGGTCCGAGGATCATGATCATGTGACGGCCGTCCAGCGAGGGACGCTTTTCAACCGTAGCCACGTCCTTGGTGCGCTCAATGAAGTCCTGCATGACCTTAAGACCAATCTCGCTGTGAGTGATCTGACGGCCACGGAAGCGGATGGAAACCTTCACCTTATCGCCCGCCTGAAGGAACTTGATGGCGTTCTTGGCTTTGGTCTGCACATCGTTTTCTTCGATCGTGGCAGAAAGCTGCACTTCCTTGACGGAAATGACCTTCTGGTTCTTGCGCATTTCGCGCTCGCGCTTGGCCTGCTCGTAGCGATGCTTGTCGTAGTCCATCAGCTTGCATACGGGGGGCTGAGCGTTGGGTACGATCTTGACCAGATCCAGCTGCGCTTCTTCGGCCAGTTCCAGCGCTTTTGCGGTGGGCAGTACGCCCAGCTGCGCGCCGTCGGCGCCGATCACACGCACCTCGCGGTCGCGGATCTCTTCATTGATCATCAATTCGGCGGCTATGTCGATGCACCTCCATCATGTTTCCGAACATAAAAAATCGGCGGATGAAACCACCCGCCGACAGCAATACATCTAATCGGTTTGCCAGCACCAGGCGAAACGGAATTCGCAAGGTGAGGAGCGGGCGGCTCCTGCTTTACGCATCGATTATTATAACAGAGTGCCCGCTCCGTGTCAAGCCTTATTTTTCTTATTTTTTGCTTATTTTTACTGCGCAGCCTCAGTGGTTTCCTCAGCCGCCGCCGCTTCCTGCTGGGCAATCGCCGCCTCGATCTCGGCGGTCACGTTGGCGATCATCTCTTCGTCAATCACAATGGCCAGCTCCGCGCTGTACTTGGCAACGATCGCATTGTAGCCTTCCTGCATCTTCATGCTGACAAGATACTCCACGATCTCCGCGCGGATGTCATCGGTGAGAATCAGACCTCCGGGCACATCGCTCTTATAATAGATAACGTGAATGCCAAAGCTGCTGACAACGGGCGTGGAATAGGTGCCGGGCGCCGTCATCTGCTCCTGGAAGGAACCGGCAACGAAGTCCTGATCGTAAATGATGCTGCTCTTATGCACTTCATAGCCGCTTTCCAGCGTGGCAGCGTCCATCATGCCGGGATCGGTATTGTACTCATTGATCAGCGTCAGGAAATCCTCGCCCTTTTCAAGGCGCGCATAGATATCATCCGTTTCGGACTTCTTGGAGTCCAGAATCGCCTGCTCGGCAGCCTCCAGCGCAGCCTTGGCAGCCGCTACGGCAGCCTCGTCCACGGTTTCGGCGCTGGCAGCTTCATCCAGTTCAGCCTGCGCAGCCTCGCGGGCGTCCAGCAGCTCCTGCTCAACCTCCAGCAGAATGTGCAGCACGCTGCGGTAGCCTTCGGGGGTATACCAGCTCTCGTAGCCGTAGTAATTGACATTGTACTCATAGGAAGCAATGTCATTCTCATACGCCTGCTGATACTGGACGCCGTATTCCTGAAATACGCTGTCAATCTCTTCCTCGGTGGGCTCGTAAGCAGCGCCCATATCCGCTTCCATGCGGGTATAAGCTTCGCTCGCCATGAACTCTTCCAGGAAAGCAGCCTCGGAATAGCCGTAGCTGGTGTAGTAAGCAGCGGCCTGCTCGCGCAGCGTGGCGCGGGCTTCCTCGGTATCTTCGGTCAGGTAGTTGTTGACATAATCATCCAGCAGGGCTTCCCACTGAGCGGCCGCGTCATTCTGGAAGGCGGTCATTTCCTCTTCCGTGAACTGATCATAGCCGTTATCAATGATGTGCTGCTCAATCAGATACGTTTCGGTCAGGTAATCAATGGCAGCCGTATAGTTGGGATAATTATCTACATAGCCGTAATAATACAGCAGATACGCGATCTCGTCCGTTTCTTCCAGGGTGATCTCGCGATCGCCCACAGTCGCCAATACAGGGTTGGTACTCGTCAGCTCCAGCGAGGGCTCTTCCGCAAAAGCGCAGACAGACAGCATCAGCAGCGCCACAAGCAGCGCCAGCATACGATTGATTTGTTTCATGGTTCAGCATCCCTTTCTCTTCGCCCATCCAAGGGCATCCTGCATCTATTATGACATATCCGCCCGTTTATCGCAAGCATTTCGCGCCTGTCTTGTAAAAAGTTACACTCCGGACACATTTTCCCGGCAATGAATGATTTACAAAGCCGCTTCCTATCCATTATAATAAGGTAGGTTTCTTTTATCGTCTTTGGGCGAAGAAATCCTTGAGCACCTTGGCGCATTCGTTTTCCATCACGCCGCCCAGGCACTCCACCCTGTGATAAAAGTTCGGATCGTGCGGCAGATCATACACGCTGCCGCAGCACCCCTGCTTTTCATCATACGCACCAAATACGCACTTTTCCAATTGCGCCATCACCATCGCGCCCGCGCACATGGGACAGGGCTCCAGCGTCACATACATCGTGCAGCCCTGCAGCCTGCGCGTATGCAGCTTTTCGCACGCCCGCTGCATGCACAGCATTTCGGCATGGGCAAAAGGCTGTTCGCCGCATTCGCGCTCATTGTGCGCCCGGGCGATAATTTCCCCCGCATGCACAATCACCGCGCCCACCGGCACGTCGCTGCCGCTTTTCATCGCTTCCTCAAGCGCCGACCGCATGAATTTTTCGTGCACCTGTCTCTCCCCTTTTTGAATCCATATTTGTTTTATTCTATCACGACCGCCCTCAAAGGGCAAGGAGGTACCATCATGTCCAACGCCGTTCTTGATATCATCGCTTCCCGCCGCAGCCACCGCGCTTACAAGGATACGCCCGTCTCGCAGGAGCATATTGATCTTCTGCTCAAGGCCTTCCTTGAATCCCCCAGCGCCATCAACAAGCAGCCCTGGCATATTTCCGTGGTGCGCAATCAGGCCCTGCTTGGCGAAATGAATGAAATCGTCCGCAAGGAAATGATGCAGCGCGATCCTCAGAACCGCAGCCCGCGCTTTGCCGATCCTGCATTCAACGTATTCTATCACGCGCCGCTTGTTTTCTTCCTGTCCGCCGATCCCGCCTGGCGCTATTCCGCGCTCGACAGCGGCATTGCCGTGCAGAATATCGCCCTGGCCGCCGAAAGCCTGGGCCTTGGCAGCGTCATCCTTGGCATGCCGCGCGACATCTTCACCAGCGACCGCGCCGATGAATTCAAAAAAGCACTTCAGTTCAACGAAGGCGAAGAATTCATGATCGCCATCGCAGTGGGCCATCCCGCCGATGACAAGCCCGCGCACCCCATCCACGAGGGCCACATTTCCTATATCGACTGATTAAGAGGTTCCTTTCATCGTGTTTTTCAAACGTGTTTTTCTGCTTCTGCTCACCTGCATCTGCCTTGCCGTCTTTTCCGGCTGCACGGCAGATCAGGTGAAAAACGAAACGCTCCCCGATGTATCGGGCAGCCAAACACGCCTTGCCGTGCTCAATGTCGGCAAGGCGGATTGCATGCTGCTTTTTGTGCAGGATAAGACCTACCTCATCGACGCCGGCTGGGAGCGCACCTACGGCACGCTGCAGGAGGCACTCAAACAATACGGCGTGCAGAAGCTGGACGGCGTATTTCTCACGCACTGCCACAAGGATCATGAAGGCGGGCTGATGCGTCTGGCCAACGGCAATCTGCCGGTGGAAAAATGGTATGCCTCCTCCATCTACTATGATGTGAAGGAGGGCCAGCACCCGCTCGTCCTCGCCGCTGCCAAGCGCAATGACGAGGTCACCTGGCTGAGTGCCAGCGACGAAATCCGCATTTCCGATACCGCTTTCATCCGCGTTCTCGGTCCCGTCGTGCTGAATACCGAAAACGAAAACAATAATTCCCTCGTGCTGTATGTGGAATCGCCGGACGGCACGATGCTGCTGGCTGCCGACATGAAGCAGGAAGAGGAAAACACCCTGCTCGAAGCCGGCGTTGTGCCCGCTGCCAATGTGCTCAAGGTCGGCCATCACGGCGACAGCGGCGCCTCGAGCGATTGGTTCATCCGCACCGTCAAGCCGGAACTGGCTGTTATTTCCACCTCCACCAAGGAAGAAATCGATACCCCTGCCGCGTCTGTATTAAAGAGGCTCGCGCTGCACGGCGCCACCGCCGTTACCACGCAGGATTTCACCTACGGCATCTACGTCACGCTGCATGAGGGGCGTGCGTATTATCAGGATATCCGCTGGGTGATCCCCGATTATTCCAAGGGCATCCGCGCCTCGATCAACGTGCAGGAGGATCTTCTGACGCTGCGCAACAGCATGTCCGAAGACATTTCGCTCAAGGGCTGGACGCTCTATTCCTCCCGCGGCGACACCACCGTTGCGCTGCCGGATGACGCCGTCATTCCCGCCAACGGCGTGTATAAGATCGGCACGCATTCCACCGGCACAACTGCCTCTGTCACCCTTTCCATCAATCGCTTGTGGCATAAATCCAAATACGATCAATGCACGCTCTACGACGCCTCGGGCAACATCGTCATCGTCACCGATAACGGCATGCCGGAATAAGATGCACAGGGAGGAGTTTTTTCCTCCACTCCGAAGGGAGCGTGTATCTATATGAAGCATTTTGATCACTGCCAGTGCGATCGCTGCCGCAAATCACAGCCTGCAAATCATGAATGCCCCAGCGGCTTTGTCATGCAGCAGATCGTCGCCCGCGGCCAATCGCAATTGCATTGCCAGCGGTTTTGTCTGTCTCTTTCTCCGCTGCCGCGCATGCTCGTGCCGCCCTATACCATCCGCGATATCCGCGTCTGCGGCGAAATCACGCTGAATCCGGACGCTGACGGCTGCGGCTGCGGCAATCGGCTGAATGCAGCCATCCCCTTGTCTGTATTCATTTGCGATGACCGCGGCAACGCACACACGGCGCGCGCGCTCATCACCGTGCCCGTCGCAATGCATGAAGGCCGCCCTGCCGCCTGCCGGTATCTTTCTCAGGCCGAAGTGCAGCTTTGCCAGCGGCCTGTCTGTTTTGATGATCCCGCGGAGGTTTCCGTCTGTCTCACCGTCTGTCTGCAGGTATACGGTGTGCGCCTTGCCGCCATGCTGTCCCCCGCGCACAGCCCCGTCTGTCCGCCGCCCCTGCCGCTGTATCCCCAGCCCTGCCGGTGCCGCGATCATTGACTTTCCCCACGCGATACAGTATGATGAATCCATTCCGTCTACGGAGGTTTACCTATGCAAAATGCACGAATGCATCTGCTGCTGTTTTTGATCCTGCTGCTTTTGCCCGCAGCCGCTTTGTCGGAGGGCGGGCAGATCAGCGGCCTTGCCTGGAATGATAACGCCAACGACCATCAATATAACGAGGGCGACCGCTTGCTTAACCGCGTGACGGCCGTGCTTTACAGCGTAAACGGCGAGAGCGAAACGCAGGTGGGCAAAATGACCACCGGCACAGACGGCGCGTATGCCTTCACCGGCCTTCCTGCCGGCAATTACCGCCTGAATGTCACGCTGCCCGACGGTTATCAGTTTATCACGCCTAAGGACGGCGGCAGCGTCATCCTGCCCGCCTGCGGCAGCGTCAGCACTTCGCTTGTCTTTTCGCTTGGCGAAAACGAAGTGAAAAGCAGCATGCACATCGGCGCGTCCAAATCCTCCGGCTATATCAAGGCCTATATCTTTTACGATGAAAACGCCAACGGCGGCCGCCGCGTAACGGAAGAAATGCTGCGCTACGTGCCCACCGAGCTGCTTTTTGAATACAACGACGAATGGATCCCCGTCGCCTCTGCCAAGTCCGACAAGGAAGGCTGCGTCACATACTGGGCGCTCACGCCCGGCACCTACCGTTTGGCCGTCACGCTGCCCGATCCCTATATCGTCGGTCCGCTGGGCGAAAAAATGACGGGCTGGTACAATAACGTCGTCCCTGCCGACAGCAATTACGGCCTCACCGAGCCCTTTGACGTCCCCCGCGGCGGCAGCACGGGCCTTGGTATCGGCGCCGTCAAAACCGGCAGCATCGCCGGATCGCTTTGGTACGACGCCAACTGCAACGGTCTGCAGGACGCCGATGAATCGGGCTTTGCCGGAGCTGCGCTCTCGCTTGTCAATGAAAGCGCCGGCGTTTCGCGCACGCTTGAAAGCGATGAAAACGGCCAGTATCTGTTTGAAAAGCTGGTAGAGGGCGAATACGCCCTGTCCGTCACGCTGCCGGATAACACCATGTTCACCCTGCCGGGCGGCGAATCCCTCTTTACCGAAGGCTACGTATTCACCGCCTCGACCACGGTCACCGTAGAAAAAGAAAAGACTTCCGCCGTACAGAAGATCGGCGTCATGCCCGTAACGACGCTCGCCGTGCAGGTATACAACGATCTGAACGCCAACGGTCTGTGCGACGAAAGCGAGCCGCCCTTTGCCGGCGCCAATCTCAATGTCATCGTGGACGGCACGCCGCTTTTGAATACCGCCTCCAACGGCGAGGGCCTGTGCTTTATCCCCGTGCTGCGCGGCGGCGATATGCAGCTGCAGTTGTCCCTCCCCGCCGGTCAGGCTTTCACCGTGGCGGGCAAAGACAACAGTTTCGTCTCCCTTTCTGCGCAGAATGTCATCACGCTTGATATTTCGCTGCCGCACGGCGAAAATACGCGCCTCATGGCAGGCGTCACCCTGCCCGGCAGCATCAGCGGCATGCTCTTTAACGATCACAATATTTCCAGCCTGCTGGATAACGGCGAAGGCGGGCTTCCCGGCTTCACCGTGCAGGCGATCAACGCCGACGGCGCCGTAGCCGCTGAAACCCAGACCGACAAGGACGGTTTCTTCCGCTTTGATGCGTTGCTGCCTGCGCCGCATACCATCCGCTTCTGCCTGGTGGATGCCTACGTTTTCACCGATTATTCCGATGCCGAAATCGCCGCGCGCAATCAGGTGATCTTCCAGAACGAAGCGTACGGCGAAACCGAAGCGATTTCCCTCTCTCCCGGCCAGTCCGTTGAGGGCATTTACGGCGGCGCCTTCCGCAGCGCCACGGTGTCGGGCGAAGTGCTGCTCTCTGCCGGCAAGGCTGCTCAGCAGCTGAGCGGCGGCATGGAAAACGTATTTGTGGAGCTGCTGACGGAAGAAGGCATTCCCGTATCCGATACCACCACCATCAGCACCAAAGCCGACGGCTCTTTCTATCTTAAGGGCGCGCTGCCCGGCACGTATTGCCTGCAGTACACCCTGCCCGAGGGCTGCATTTTCACCGAGCCCCTGCTTGACAGCAATGTGTTTGTCAGCGAGCCCTTCGTGCTGGATACCGCTGTGGATCTGACCATGCCCGCGCTTTCCGCCGTGCAGTCCGGCAGCCTCAGCGGCACCATCTATTACGACAGCAATGTGAACGGCCTGCAGGACGAAGGCGCCGAAATGCGTTTTGACAACATTACCGTCACCCTTGTCAATACCGACTTTGACATGACCTACGAAACGCGCACCACGCAGAGCGGCTCGTTCGATTTCTACGATCTGCGCCCCGGCGCGTATGAGATTTCTCTGTCGCTGGACGATGGTTTGTGCTTTGCCTACGACGCCTCCTCGCTCATCCCTGCCGCCACCGCGTCCTCTGCTGTCGCGCAGTTCACGCTTCTGGCCGGTGAACAGCTCAGCAATCGCAACATCGCCGTGGCAACGCCCGCTTCGCTGCATGGCACGCTGTATTTTGATCTGCTGAACAACAACGAGCAGGATGCGGACGACTCGGGCGCGCCCGGCGTCACCGTGGTATTGCAGTCCGCCGACGCGCTGCACTCCTACACCGCCATCACGGATGAGAACGGCCTTTTCGCCTTTGACGCCGTGGTGCCTGGCAGTTATCAGCTGCTGGTATCGCTGACAAGCGATTGCATCCCCGCCGACGGCAATCCCGCGCAACTGATCGACGGCTTCTATTTCAGCGATGTGCGCATTGAGGACGGCGAACAGGCCGCGCTCACCTATGCCATTTTGCGCTATGCCATGGTGTCGGGCCGCGTGTATGCGACGGACGGTTCGCTCAAGGGTGTTTCCGGCCGCACGGTACAGCTGCTTGACGAAGCCGGCACGCTGCTCAAGGAAACGCTCACCGACGATAACGGCGTATACAGCTTTGCTCAGCTCAAGCCCGGTTATTACGCGCTTTCCTGCGATCTGCCGGACGATACCTATCAATTCGCACGCGCCGACGCTTCCGCCGAGCTTCAGAGCGTGATCATTCACAATCCCGACGCCGAAAAGGGCGTATCCGCCCCCTTCTACGTCCCCATGGGCGAAAATGTCACCTGCCCTGTCGGCATCGGCTCGCTGGGCCGCATCGGCGACACCGCCTGGCTGGATACAAACGGCAACGGTCTGCAGGACGCGGGCGAAAAGGGTATTCCCGGCATCGTGATTGAAATGTACTTCCTCGGTGAAAAAGTCTCAGAGACCGCGACCGACGGCTACGGCCGCTATCAGTTCACCGATCTTTTCCCCGGCGCATACACCATGAAGGTGACCATGCCCGCAGAGGTTAAGCCCACCGTGCAGCGCACGGATTTCCCCCTGCTGGCGAGCATTCTGCCCGAAGCCGACGGCGTAACGGTTGAAGCCGAAAACGTGATCGTACCCAGCGGCGCGCGCAATCTCAATTACGATCTGGGCTTTGTGCTGGTAAAGGACGGTAAGTATCCCGCGTCGATGGAAAATCTCCCGCAAACGGATTGGGATTACGATAAGTAAGGGGACGTTAGGGAGGCAGCTTTGGAGCCCAAAGCTCCTCCCTAAAACCCACCCGAAAGGCTGCGTTGTGGACGTAAAAGTTTGGCGCAGGCTATACGAAAAAGAGGCGAAAAACCGAATGTGCGAGCAAGCTCGCCCCTCGGCTTACGCCTCTTTTTCTGCGCGCTTCGCGCGTGCGATTGCGCAAGCGCAATCGACCTGCTGCGGAAGTATGCCCGCGGGGGTAACGCCAGCTACGGCTGGCTACACCTCATCACCGCCTACGGCGGAGCTTCCCCTCGAGGGGAAGCCTTTTGGATTGCGTGCTTCCCGGAAAACCTTCCCCTTGAGGGGAAGGTGGCGAACATAGTGAGCCGGATGAGGTGTAGCTGCCCGCAGGCAGCGTTATCTTTTCTGCGCCGCAGCGCAAAACCCCGCTCGTTTTTCCGCAGAAAAACGGCGGCACCTTGCACACAAGTCCACAAAGCGACAGTCCGGATGGCGAAGCCATCCT
>JAZQXQ010000306.1:0-2942 GCA_045632965.1 Clostridia bacterium | reverse complement strand
CCTGCCCTGCTGAAGGCGGGTGTGGACGTGCTGGTGATTGACTCTTCCGAAGGCTATACCTGCTGGCAGCAGAAAACCATCCAGTGGGTGCGCGAGCACTACGGCGATTCCGTCAAGATTGGCGCGGGCAACGGGGTGGATAGGGCCGGCTTCCGTTTCCTGGCCGAAGCCGGCGCGGACTTTGTCAAGATCGGCATCGGCGGCCGCTCCATCTGCATTACCCGCGAGACCAAGGGTATCGGCCGCGGCCAGGCCACGGCGGTGATTGAAGTGGCGGCGGCGCGCGATGAGTATTTCAAGGAAACCGGCGTATATGTGCCGATTTGTTCTGACGGTGGCATTGTGCATGATTACCACATGACGCTTGCGCTGGCGATGGGTGCGGATTTCCTGATGCTGGGCCGTTACTTCGCCCGTTTTGACGAAAGCCCTACGAACAAGGTGATGGTCAACGGCGCGTATATGAAGGAATACTGGGGTGAAGGCTCCAACCGTGCGCGCAACTGGCAGCGCTATGATCTGGGCGGCTCCGCCAAGCTGAGCTTTGAAGAGGGCGTTGATTCCTACGTTACCTACGCAGGCTCCCTGCATGACAACGTGCAGGCCTCGCTGTACAAGGTGAAATCCACCATGTGCAACGTGGGCGTGATCAACATTCCCGATCTGCAGCGCGATGCGAAATTGACGCTGGTATCCTCGGTATCGATCGTGGAGGGCGGCGCGCACGACGTGACGCTGAGATCGACGACGACTGCCAAGTAAATTGCATATCAAAAGGCTGCCGCTTGGCAGCCTTTTTCTTATGGGTGAATCATGATGTAGCGCGTGTGATTGACGGTTTTGATGACGAAAAAGCCGAGACGCTGATAAAGCGATACGGCCCGGGCGTTTTTGATAAACACGTACAAAAGCACGGGTTCATCGGCGCCGGAGAGGCATTTTTGAATGATTCTCGTGCCAATGCCGCGGTTGCGGAAACCATCGAGAACGTAAAGGTCGTCAAGCTCCAGCTGTTCGTCTTCATTGCGGAATAAGTGGTAATAGCCGGCTTTCTGGTTATCGGCATAAACGACGGTGTATTCGTCGATCTGCTGCTCAATTTTGCGGCGCACCCAGTTCAATACCTTGTCGTAATCGATCTTTGTTTTATCTTCATAGGTATCGATCAGCTGCTTGCAAAGATCGAAGATGACGGCGGCGTCCTCGGCCTGTGCCTTTTTGTAGGTCAGCATCATACAGATTTTCTCCCTGAAAAGATGAAAACCGGAAGCCGCCACAGGGACTTCCGGTTGAGATTGGCGCGCCTGGCGCGAGTCGAACGCGCGGCGTTCCGCTTAGGAGGCGGACCCTCTATCCTACTGAGGTACAGGCGCCTGTGAAAGCTATTTTAGCACAAGAAGGGCGCTTGCGCAAGGGGCGCAAGGGGAAAGAAAGATACGAAAAAAAGGCCGGCAAAGAACCGGCCTGATTTTTTGATGAGATGGCTGATTAGCCGACAATCACCATCAGCAGGGCCAGAACGACGAAAACGGCGGCGGAAATCTTGGTGCCCAGCGCCATCTTGGCTTCGAAAGCAGAATTCTTATTCTTGCCGAAGAAGCTGTCGTTGTTGCCGGAGATAGCGCCCATGCCGTCGGATTCGCTGCTCTGCAGCAGAACGGTGATGATCATGGCGACGGAAGCGAGAATCAGGCCAATATTCAGAATGATCTGGATAGCGTTCATAGTTAAATAACCTCCTTGAAATCAACACTCATCATATTACCATATAAATGCTGGAAATACAAGCGTATTTTGCTTTCTTTAAAGAATTTTGCTGTTTTATGGCTGCTATATCAGCCAAAGGTGACGTATTTGTCCTTGGGAGCGTCGGCGGGAGCGACGGATACCTGCATCAGCGCAACCATATCGTGATCCTGCGCCTTGTTGTAGACAGACTCGGAGCGGCAGGTGAGAGTGTAGTATTTGCTGTCGCTGGGCTGCACATCGCCGCGCATGACGAACGCAAGACACGCGATATCATCGGCGCAGCAGGTCATGGCATAGCGGCCGAAGCGAACGAAGTCCTTAGGGAGCTGCGGATCGCGGAAGGCCTGCCCCTTGAAGCGCAGGGTTTTGCGATCATAGCGATCGGGATGCTCCATGGCGTCCAGATAGAATACGCCAAAGTCTTCGTCCTTGATTTCAATCACATCGGCCTTCATGTCGTAGGGGAGATCCTCATCGGATACGCCGTCATCACTGTGGCCGTCGGTGAACTCAAAGAGGATCATCGTGTTGGCATTGAGTGCACGCATCTGACGGCGCCAGGTGCTGATGGGCATATCGTTTTCGCAGCGGTTGAAGAGGATCAGGTCGGCGTTCTGCATGGGATCGGTCATCAGCTGACGCATATTGACCATGTAGTTTTCGTAGGTGGTGGCGTCGACCGTGTTGATCACCTGCACCAGCTCCCACGCTGCGGGAAGCTGCATGGTGTTCAGCTTGGCAAAGGTGAATACGCTGTTGTATTCGATGATGACGCGCTCGGGCTTGTGCTGCTTGTTGAGATCAACGAAAAGAGAGGAAGTCATTTCGTCGATGCTGTCGACAATGTGCACCTTGGCGTTCTTTTTCGCCAGCGCGCTTTCGTCATATTCTTCCATGCCTTCTTCGCATACGACGATCAGCGTTTTCTGGCCGCGGGAGAAGCTGTCATCTTCCAGCATATTGTGGATGATGGAGGTTTTGCCGCTGTCAAGGAAGCCGGAAACAATGTAAATGGGAACGATCTGATTGGGAAGGCGCATTGTATCCTCCTTTTACACGCCAAAGAGCGTGCGCAGGGCTTTTTCATCCAGATGCGTGCCGATCACGCACAGGCGGCCGGTGGAATCGGCCACGCCGGAGCGGATATCGCTTTCGCCCGGGACGTAGTCAAAGTGCAGCCAGCGGTTGTCCTC
>JAZQXQ010000305.1:0-4385 GCA_045632965.1 Clostridia bacterium | reverse complement strand
ATATCGGAGTGCACCGCCACATCCACCTGGAACTTTGCGCCCGTTTCGGGCAGCGTCTGCGTGCGGTAGGCGCGCTGCAGGTTGTCAACGATGGCGCGTTTGGTGATAGACTGGCAGTCGCGGATGGACATGAGCTTGCTTCTTGCGCAGCGGCCGGAGACGGGAATGCCCGCATCCTTCGGCAAAAACTCCTTCCACGGCGCGCGCAGCACCAATTGGTAGAGGTCTTCAAAGGTTTGCACGCTGCCTTCGGCGACGATGAGCAGCACGCGGTCGGCGCAGCTAAGCCACAGGCAGGCGTTGAAGGCCTCCGAAAGTGTAGCGGCAAAGCGCACGCCGCCAAGCTCCGCCTTGGCGTCTTCAAAGCCCAGCTTTTGCAATTCGCGCTTGACCACGCCTTCGAGTCCTGCCGATGCGGTGGCGATAAAGGTGTATTTTTTCATGGATTCAGATACATCCTTACATTACTAATGGTACAGATCGATTGTAATATGTCTTTAGTTTCCTGTCAACCGGGATGGAAAAATCATCCCGCCTTGACGAAAGAGCGAAAAAGGGATATAATCATTTAGCAAAATAAGGAAATATCCTGACATATTGAGAGGCGGAAAATTTCATGGCGGAGAAACAAGGAAAGGCCACGATCTATGACGTGGCTGCCCTGGCAGGCGTATCCGTATCATCCGTTTCCCGCGTGCTGCATCATGTGCCCAATGTAAGGCCGGATGTAAAAGCGCGCGTGGAAGATGCGATCAGAACACTGGAATACGTGCCCAACAAAACGGCGCAGATGCTCAAAATGAGCAGAGCCTACACGCTGGTACATATCGTGGCGGATGTGACGCATCCTTTCTATATTGCACTGCATCGCCGGCTGCGCGAGGCTGCGGAAAAGCGCGGCTATCAGCTGGTGCTTTTTGATGCGGACAAGGATGGTCCGCGCGTACACCGTTATATTCAGCAAACCGGCAGCAGCATGGATGGGCTGATCTGCTCGGCGCGCAGCGTGCATGAAAAGCTTTTGCGGGCCTTTGAGGAATGCGAGGTGCCCGTGATCTTTACGCATGACTGCGCGCAGGATCGCTTTGACGCGGTGTTTCCCGACCCCGCGCAGGGCGTGAAGCTGTGCATGGAGCATCTGTTCAGTCTGGGGCATCGGCGCATTGCCTTTGTCAGCAGCGCGGTCATGGATCTGGTCAACTGCGCGCGGCTGGAAGCATACCGCGATATGCTCAGTGCGCGGGGCATTGCCGCGGATGACGCGCTCATCTGGCAAAAGAGCGATCAGACGGACGGCGGCTACCGCGCGGGCTTGCATCTGTCCGCGCTTGAAAATCCGCCCACGGCCATCTGCGCCAGCGGCGATATGCTGGCGCTGGGCGTGCTGCAATCGCTGCATGACAAGGGCATTCGTGTGCCCGGGGATATGTCGGTGACGGGGGAAAACAACCTGCCCATCAAGCAGAGCGTGCTGCCTGCGCTGACCACGGTGACCGATCCTGCGGACGGCGATGCGGAAATGATTGTGGAATATTTGCTGGACCGCGTGGAGGGGAAATATACAGGGCCCGCACGCATTGTCAAAACCTGCGGGCGGAAATTGATTGTGCGGGAATCCACGGGAGAAGCGAAAAAGTGAAAAATGGGGGAGCAGCTGCTCTCCCGTTTTTGTTTTCCCTTTGTATTTTCCATAAAAATCTTGACAGATACCGCCGTTTAGTGATATTCTTCCTCTATCGACGATGACGAAGACGGCGGAACGCTCATTGCAAAGAGAGCCGGCGGCTGGTGTAAGCCGGCGTATGGACGTTCGCAAAGCCAATCCCTTCCGAGTTGAAGCCCGAAAGCAATGGCAAGTAGGCGCTTCCGTCCGGCCGCGTGAAGGCCCAAGGCTTGATGGAGCCTGAGCGGCGCAGTATATGCGCAATTTGAGTGGTACCGCGGGCAATGCTCGTCTCAAAGAAAAAGTTTCTTTGAGGCGTTTTTTTGTGCCTCAGAGGGTAAGGAGGATACGATGAATACTCAGGTCAGCAAATTGATGGAGGTTGCGCTGCGAATCCGCGAAATGCGCGAGATCGCAGGCTTCACCGCGGAGGAAATGGCCGTAAAGACGGACGTGACGGTCAATGAATATCTCTCCTATGAGCGCGGCGAAATGGACTTCCCCTTTACGTTTATCCATAAGTGCGCCCTGGCGTTCAACGTAGGCATTACCGACCTGATGGAGGGCCGCAGCGCGCGCCTTTCCAGCTATACCGTTACCCGCAAGGGCATGGGCCAGGTGACGGCGGACGAGGGCGGCCATGATATCCGCAACCTTGCGCCCCTGTTCAATAAAAAGATTGCCGAGCCGTATTTTGTGCGCTACGCCTACGACGAAAAGGCGCAGAACGAGGAAATCCCCGTGATGACGCACTCCGGCCAGGAGTTTGACTATATCGTAAGCGGTACGCTCAAGGTCCGCGTGGGCGATCATATCGAAGTGCTCACCGAGGGCGACAGCATTTATTACGATTCTGCCACCCCGCACGGCATGATCGCTGTGGGCGGCCATGACTGTGTGTTCGTCGCGGTGGTTCTGCCGGGCGAAGATGTGAAGGAAACGCAGCTGCGCCGCACCGTTGCGCCGCCGCGCCAGCACAAGATTACCAATATCAGCCGCAATTTCATCGAAACGGTGGAAAACGAAGACGGCTCGCTGAAGAATATTTCCTTTAAGAATGCCGATAAATTCAATTTCGCCTTTGACGTGGTGGATGAACTGGCCAAGAGCGATCCGGACAAGGTGGCCATGCTGCATCTGACCCGCGACAAGCAGGAAAAGCGCTTCACCTTCAAGGATATTTCCCGCGAATCCTCCCGCGTGGCGAATTACTTAAAGGCCCTGGGCATCAAAAAGGGCGACCGTGTGATGCTGGTGCTGAAAAGGCATTATCAGTTCTGGTTTGCCATCCTGGCGCTGCATAAGCTGGGCGCTGTTGTGGTGCCCGCCACCAACATGCTGCAGCAGAAGGACTATGAATATCGCTTCAATGCCGGCGAAATCCGCGCCATCATCTGCACCAGCGACGGCGACGCCGCTCAGCAGGTGGATCTGGCGCATCCGCAGTGCAAATCGCTTGAGTTCAAGTTCCTCGTTGGCGGCAAGCGCGAGGGCTGGCATGACTTTGACGAGGAATCTGCCCTCTATTCCAGCCGCTTCCGCCGTCCCTATGACGCGGCCTGCGGCAGCGATGATCTGCTGATGTTCTTCACCTCCGGCACCACCGGCGAGCCCAAGATGACGGTGCACAATCACGCGTATCCGCTGGGGCATTATGTGACGGCGAAGTACTGGCACTGCGTTGATCCCGACGGCCTGCACTTCACCATTTCGGATACCGGCTGGGGTAAGGCGCTGTGGGGCAAATTGTACGGTCAGTGGCTGTGCGAGGCGGCGGTGCTGGTATATGACTTTGACAAGTTCGACGCCAGGGAGATTCTCTCGCTCTTTGCCAAGCATCAGATTACCACCTTCTGCGCGCCGCCGACGATGTACCGCTTCATGATCCGCGAGGATCTGGAAAAGTACGATCTGTCCTCCCTGCAGCGCGCGACGATCGCCGGCGAGGCGCTCAACCCCGAGGTATTCAACCTCTTCCAGAAGGCCACCGGCCTGCAATTGGCTGAGGGCTTTGGCCAGACGGAGACCACGCTGACCATTGGCAACCTGCGCGGCATGACGCCCAAGCCCGGCTCCATGGGCCGCCCTGTGCCCGGCTGGAAGGTGGATATCGTCGATGCTTCCGGCAATCCCTGCCCGACCGGCGAGGTGGGCGAGATTGTGGTGCACACCGACGAGCGCGTGCCCTGCGGCCTGTTCAAGGAATATTTCCGCGACAAGGAGCACACGCTGGAGAGCTGGCACGATAATCTGTACCATACCGGCGACACCGCCTGGCGCGATGAGGACGGCTACTTCTGGTATGTCGGCCGCACGGATGACGTGACCAAGTCCTCGGGCTACCGCATCGGACCGTTCGAGATCGAATCGGTCATCATGGAACTGCCCTACGTGCTGGAATGCGGCGTGTCCGCTGCGCCCGATCCCGTGCGCGGTCAGGTGGTCAAGGCCAGCATCGTGCTCAAGGGCCGCGAGCCCAGCGAGGCGCTGGCGAAAGAAATTCAGGATTATGTCAAGCACCGCACCGCGCCCTACAAGTATCCGCGCATTGTGGTGTTCCGCGATTCCCTGCCCAAGACCATCAGCGGCAAGATTCAGCATAACAAGCTGTAAGATGGGGGACGAGGGAGACGAAGGGGACGGGGGAGACGTTACTTTCTTGGAGCCCAAGAAAGTAACAAAGAAGGCAGCGTTTGTGTTGGAGGTTGGCTGTTTCCTTTGT
>JAZQXQ010000304.1:0-6298 GCA_045632965.1 Clostridia bacterium | reverse complement strand
CGCCTATCCCAATGCGGCGGCGGAAGAGGTTGCGCTGTACTTTGGTAACGGCGATTTCAACGAGACGATGCATATCATCGCCATGTGCGGCTGGGATGTGGACTGCAATGCCGCGCAGATCGCGACGGTTATTGCCTCTGCCAATAATGTGGAGCTGGACGAAAAGTGGACTGCGCCCATCGGCGATAAGCTGGATACCTACATGCGCGATATCAAGAAGCTGAGCATTTACGAGCTGAGCAAGCAGACCTGCGAGCTGGCCCGCGTGCTCAATGCGTGAGGAAGAAAATGAAAAGTCTTGTCTTTGGCTCGCTGAATATTGATAAAGTATATGCCGTGAAGGATTTCGTTCGTCCGGGGCAGACTATCTCTGCTGCCGGAATGGAGCTTTTCTGCGGCGGAAAAGGCTTTAATCAGGCGATCAGCCTGCGCCGCGCCGGCAATGAAGTGCATTTTGCCGGCGCTGTCGGTCAGGACGGCGGAATGCTGCTGGATAAAATGAAGGAAAACGGCATCGACTGCACGTTTGTCCGTCAGACGCAGGGCGCAACGGGCCATGCGATCATTCAGGTAAATGAAGACGGCCAGAACTGCATTATCATTCTGGCCGGTGCTAACGGCGAAATTACGCAGGCGGATGTGGACAGCACCCTTGCGCACTTTGGCGCGGGCGATCTGATCGTATTGCAGAATGAAATCAGCTGTGTGCCGCAGATCATCCGGAAAGCGCATGCGCGCGGCATGATTGTCGCCTTCAATCCTTCTCCCTATGATGAAAAGATCGCCGCATGCGATATTTCGGGCGTAGACTATCTGCTGGTCAACGAGACGGAAGGTGCAGCGATGGCAGGGGAAAGCGATCCCGATGCGATTCTGAGTACGCTGCACGCGCGCTATCCGCAGCTGAATATCGTGCTGACGCTGGGCGGCGACGGCTCGGTCTATCAAAGCCATACGGGTGAGCGTTTCCACGCCGGTATTCATCGTGTTCACGCGGTGGATACTACGGCCGCGGGCGATACCTTCACAGGTTATTTCCTGTCTGAGATTCTCAAAACAGGGGATGCGCAAAAAGCCCTGCAGACGGCGGCTGTCGCGGCCGGCATCGCAGTTTCCCGCAAGGGCGCCGAGCCTTCCATTCCGTGGATGGAAGAGGTCAAAACCGATAACTAATCCGTACATAAAACAAAAACCACCGGTCTGTCCGGTGGTTTTTTGATTGCGGAAAAGTAAGGAGCTTTCTTTTCTGCGCATACATAAGTCATGCGTCAAATAAACAGAGCAACGCTGTGTATTCATTGGGGCCTTCCGGGAAGTAATCAAGTGGAAGAAAAACTGTCAAAGAAAGGAGCTTGGCTGCTTTTGGGCAGCAGATGATTGGGGGGCTCAATTTTTGTCAGCGAAAAAGACGGTATGCGCCTTACGCCTGCAAGGGACTAAATAATAATGGTGGAAACGCCTTCCGGAACGATGGTGATAGTGCCGGCATATCCCAGCAATTCTTCGGCAATTTGCAGTGCCTGAGAAACATCCGCAGCCGGATGCATTTTCATGGCGTTCACCAATGCAGGATCCGCTTCAGAGATCAGAATCACATGGAAGTTCGAAAGAATCCGTGCCAGAATCTGGCTTTGCCATTGATCCGGCATGGTGTTTTTCTTGGGTGTGGCTTCAATTCTTTCCAGAATTTGTGCAGGGGACAAATCTTGAATGAAAGTATTCATAAAAGCATCCCCGCCATGCCCGTCGCTGCAGGCAGCTGCCATGATGATGACGCCGCCCTTTTTGCAGGTGGCTTCGCCGGCGGTCATACCCTTGACAGCCTGATATATATTCTGATCCAAAGGATGGCCATTGTTGGATGTAATAACAATGTCGGCTGGAGATGCGGGACAGAGACACAGCTCCTTTAAAAAGGCCGTGCCGGCAAGGTGTGCCTGCTCACAGTCACCGGCAAAAGCGCCCATAACCTCGTGCTTTGCGTTGATGACTACGTTGCAGATAAAAGCCAGCTTTGCTGCTTTGGCAGCATAGATCATATCCTGATGGATGGGATTGGCATCCAGAATGCCGGTGCGGGCGAAGGGAGAGGCGATAAACTCCGCGTTGTGATTCCAGTAAACCGTTTCTTTGGCAGCAATGCCGGGGAGCACGCTCTTTCGTCCGCCCGAGAAGCCGGCAAAGAAATGAGGCTCGATGAAACCTTCACTGATTAACAAATCAGCTTCCGCTGCAATGCGGTTAATTCGCAGACTGCCGCCGGAGGGCAATGTGCCGATTGTGACCAAATCCTCTTCCGCCGTACAGTCGTGAATGACGATATGCTCTTTGGCTACGATTTCGGGGCCGAATTTTTCTATCAGCTCATCTTTTGTGGTGCCGCGGTGACAGCCGGTAGCGATGAGAATGGTGATTTCGGCCTTGGGATTTCCCTGGCGGATGGCACGCAGCATTGGCGGCACTAACACACGACTTGGCACGGGACGCGTGTGGTCGCTGGCGATAAGAACGACGTTTTGTTTTTCTTGCGCCAACACTTCCAGCGGCTCCGAACCTATAGGGGAACGGAGGGCTGCCTCAACTATCTCAGTTCCGGTAAGCGGCGGGATATATTTTTCCAATTGACTGCTCAATACGGCACAGATGCGTTTATCAGGAATTTCTGCAGTCAAATGGGTTCTGCCATAAGGGATGGAAATATTCATAACATTCCTCCATGCTGATTCTAAGCGGTATTATGAAATATCCGTTCACAGTCATATGTTTTCTTATGCTATAACACGGTTTTTTCTTTTGTCAAGATACAGAAAAATGCAGAATAAAGCCTTTTGAGAGCCTTCTGCGATGGCCTTTTACGGATGTTCTTACGCCTGAATTTGCGCATAGGAGAGAAACATAGTATGAAAGCGCCGGCTGCTTTGGGATTTTCAGCAGATGACAGGGGCGTTCCTCCATTTATATCATGCTGCAAACATTGACTTTTGGATAAGAAAGTGCTATGTAAATGTGGATATGCTAATTCAGTGATTTGCGGAAATGGAGATATGCTGAAATGACACAGAAGAAAACGCGCATGGATTACAAATGGGTCATATTAATTCTCTGTTTCCTGATGGAATTTATATGCCTGGGTTTTTGCAGCAGCAACACCGGGCTTTATACAAAGGCCGTTACAGAGGCGCTGCACATCAGGCGAAGCGTTTACTCTCTGTCCAGCAGCATCCGGTATGCGGTGCAGGTGCTCGTTGCTTTGCAGTTTGGCACGCTGGTCAGTCGGTTTGGCGTTAAGAAAATGGTGTGCGTGGGAATGCTCAGCCTTACTGCGTCGACGGTCATTCGTGCATGCGCTACGCAGGTTTATCATTTGTACATAGGCAGTGTATTGTGGGGGACGGGCATCGTCTTTGCAGGCGGTACGATTGCCGGAACCATCATACGCCGCTGGTTCCATCAGAATGTCGGGCGGTACACCGGCATTGTGATGTCCGCCAACGGCATCGGAGGCGCTGTTGCCGCCCAAATTGTGTCGCCGCTGATCAATAACGGTGAAGTTTTTGGTTACCGGAAGGCGTATCTGCTGTCGGCAGTCATCGCTTTGGCGATCAGTATTATCATTATACTCTTTTTGCGGGAGCAGCCTGCTGATCATGCTGCATCCGGTGATGTTGGCGGAAAAAAACAGCCTAAGGGCGCTTTGTGGAAAGGCATTCCCTATGAAACGGTGAAAAAAAGACCGTATTTTTATGTAGCGGCGGCACTGGTGTTCATCACCGGCATCAGCCTGCAAAGCGTAGGCAATGTTGCCCTTGTGTACATGGCGGATATTGGGATGGCTCCCGGCTTTATTGCTACGACCGCCACGGTAGGTTCTCTGGCATTGACTTTCAGCAAGGTTTTGGTAGGCGTCACTTACGATAAGCGAGGGCTGCGGACGGTGTTGCTGCTGTGCCAGAGCGCTGCCATGCTGGGCTTTTTGCTCAATGCTGTTCTTACCAACTCCGCAGCAGGTTTTGTCATGGCAACGGTTGCCACGATGCTGCAATCGTTCGCCATGCCCATGGAAACTGTTGTCATTCCGCTGATGTCCAACGATCTGTTCGGCTCGGCATCCTATGCCAAAGTGCTGGGCGTTTTTATGGCGATGAACTCGCTGGGACTCTGTCTTGGTTCGCCTCTGGGTGATCTGTGCTTTGATATTTTCGGTACATATAAGCCCTGCTTCTGGTTCTTTACCGTTTTGCTGCTTGGCGTGGCCGTTTGCTATCGCTTTGTCATTCGGGCAGCATATCGGGATAAAGCGATTGTTCTTGCTGAAAGCGAAGCTTTGGCGCAACAGTGAATATTGTCAAAATATTGTGAAATCACACTGAAAAAGCAATAAAGAAAAAAGCAACTCCCCTGAGCATTCATTGGGTTTTCCAAAGCGGAAGAACGCGGAAGAAAAACGATCAATGAAAGGGGCGGTTGCTTTTTTGGAATGGATGAAGGGCAGAGGTTTGGGTGTCTTATTGGAAATGTCACCGCTTATAAGGCAGGCTTTCCGCTCACAAATACGGTTTCGATGGTGATGTCATCATCGAATACTACGATATCGGGCAGGCGGCCGGGGGATATGGCTCCGGCGTTTATGCCCAGTATGCGTGCGGGGTTGGTTGTGAGCATGCGCACGGCATCGGGAAGGGAGAAGCCTGCCTCCTTTACGCAGACGCGCAGCAGCCGGTCGGCGGTGGCAATGCTGCCGGCAAATGCACTGCGGTCGAGTAGCTTTGCGACGCCGTCCTCTACGATGAAGCGCACGCCGCCGATATCGCCCTGCGTCTGGTCGCTGCCGGCTACGCGGATGGCATCCGTCACCAGACTTACGCGGTCAAGGCCTTTGATCTTTACGGTCATGTGGATGAGATCTTTGGGCAGGTGCTTGCCGTCGGCGATGATTTCAACATCCAGATCATCCAGCAGCCATGCCGTTTCAATGATGCCCAGACGGCGGAAGCCGCCCTTGCGCGTGATGGTGGAGGTGCAGGAAAATAAATGCGTCACCAGGCGGCAGCCCGCATCGTATGCGGACAGACAATCTTCATACAGGGCGGCGGAATGCCCCATGGAAGGGAGGATGCCGTGCGATGTGAGGAAACGTGCAAAGCACGCCTCGTGATCTAACTCGGGCGCATAGCTCCAGCGGCGGATCAGATCGCCGTACTGCGCAATCAGCGCGGTGTATTCCTTTTCATCCGGCGCCTTGATGCTGTCGGGATTCTGCGCGCCGCACATTTCGGGCGAGAAATAGGGGCCCTCCAGATGCACGCCGCCAAACCTCGGCAGGAAGGCGCCTGATGATAAACTTTCGCGCAGGGCGTCAAGCGAGCGGCAGATGGCGTCATACGTTACCGAGGTGACCGTGGGCATGATCGTGGTGGTGCCGTGGCGCAGGTGCATATTGGCCGCGCGGGCGATGCCCTCTGCGCTTGAGGCGCAGAAATCCTCGCCGTCGCCGCCGTGCACGTGCATATCAATAAAGCCGGGACTGACAAAGCGCCCCGAAAAATCATACGCACAATCAAAGGGCATTTCATCTTTGGTGACGTGCAGGATGCTGGTTTCATCAAAATAAACGTAGCCCGCAAAAAGCCCGTCCGGAGTGAGGATGCGATCACTCTTGATTCTTGTGATCATAACGGTAAGCCTCCTGTTGCGCAGTCTGCTGCCGGCTGAATACGCAGCGCTGTGTACGTGGCCAAAGTACGTGCACGGTCCAAAGGGATGATCCTCCCCGGGAAGGATACGCGCGTCTTTGACATTTTTTCATCCGTTCTTCCTTCGCGTCAGCAATCGCAAAGGTGCAGGTGCTGCTTAATCAGCGCGACAACATTTGCAGCCAGCCACAGATGGCCGGCGTCATTGGGATGCACGCCGTCGGCGAAGAAAGCGCCCGTGCAGGGCATAAGGGTAAAGCCATTATAGCACGAAATGTTGGGATATGCACTGCAATGCGCGCGCATCACGTCAAATAATTCCGCTTCCCGATACATTTCGGGGCGATCCGCAATGCCGTCGCAGCGCTTGGTGGGGGTGATCAGCAGGACCGGCACATCCGGGAAACAGGCGCTCAGATGCTTTAAGTAGCTTTGCATCCCCTGATCAAAATCATCGCGGTCTTTGCGGCGCTGCCAGTCGTTGGTGCCGATCTGCACCACGATCAGTTCGGGCGCGGGCACGGCGGGATCGACGCTGGGCGCGTCATAGCGCAGCCCGCCCACGCATTGATTGAGTACTTCAAAATCCGGCAGATGCAGCATGG
>JAZQXQ010000303.1:0-4602 GCA_045632965.1 Clostridia bacterium | reverse complement strand
GAAGCGCTTGCTTTGGCAGGCGCCTTTTTTCATGCATGCAGGGTTTCGGTGAAGATATTTTTGAGCACGTCGCAGGGGATGGCTTGCTTTACATAGATTTGCAGCATGCCCTTGGGCGTGATTTTGTAGCCGGCCAGCTCCTCCCGGTGCGAAAGAATTGCGCGGGCTTCGATATTGATATGATCCTTGAAGGGGATGAGCCGCACGAAGCGATCGCCCGCAAGGTAGCTGGGCAGGCGCGCCCACAGCGTTTCCTCCGGCACGGCGCAATCATAAATCAGCTGCCGCAGCTGGGCAAAAAGCGATGCGATTTCCTCCGGATAGCCGCTCAGGTATTGCTGAATCTGTTCGTTCATGCACAAGCCCCCTTTTTGCATTCAGTATAGCACGGGCAAGCGGTGTTTTCAACCGCCGGTTGACCGGGACATAAAACTGCGTTGTTGATTGCCGATGAGAAAAATGCTATCCTGTATTTGCAAGCCGCGGTAATCTGTAACAGGAGAAAAACGTATGGACATTGGACAGAAAATCAAATTTCTTCGCCGCAAGGCGGGGCTGACGCAGGAGCAGCTGGGCGAGAGGCTGAATATCAGCGCGCAGTCCGTTTCCAAATGGGAGACGGGCGCGGCCATGCCCGATATCACGCTTTTGCCGCTGATTTCAAAGGAATTCGGCGTGAGCATCGACGAGATTTTCGATCTCACGCAGGAGGATCGCCTGCAGCGCATCGAAAAGCGCATGGAGATCGAGGAGGAATTGCCGGGTGATATTTTCCGTGAGTATGAGGATTATCTTAAAAATCTGCTTGCGGAAAACGAGGATCGCGTGAAGTGCCTTGAGCTGCTGGCTAATCTTTATCATCATCGCATGGAGGCGGATTCCCGCCGTGTCAGCCGCTATGCGCGCGAGGCGATCATGCTCAGACCGGAGGCAAAGGAGTGTCAGTGGCTTTTGCAAAAGGCGGAAGGCCATACGCCGTGGGACTGGAACTGCGCGCATCATACGGCGGCGATTGAATTTTATAAAGAGGTGATCGCTGCGGACGCCGGCGAGCCCAAAACGCCCATGCCGTATTATTATCTGATCGATAATCTGCTGGCCGACCGCCGCACCAAGGAGGCCGCGCAGTATGTGGACATCGTGGAAAAGCTGCCCGCCTGCAATCCCATAGTGCCGGCGACCTACCGCGCGCACATCGCGCTGATCGAATGCGGCACGCAAGAAGCCGATCGGATCATGGAAGAGGCCGTGCAAAACCTGAAGGAAAAGCCCGGTATTCTCTTTGAGGCGGCGCAGTATTATGCAGCAACCTGCCGCTATGACAGGGCGATTGCCCTGTATGAAGAAGCCTGGGCGCGGGAGGGAGAGCATCATAAGCCGCGCTATACCGATGCACTGTCGGCCATGGCGACGATTTATGAAATCCGCGGTGATGTGGAAAACGCCGTCAAATCGCAGGAGCGGCTGCTCGATTGCCTCAGAACCGAATGGGGCTATACCGACGAAGCGCCCGTGCAGGAAACGCTGCGCGAAATCCAAAGACTTTCCGAAAAAGCCGCAAAATAACTGTAAAGAGGCGTTCTGCGCCTCTTTTTTGTGGTATAATGCTGCCAGAGGTGAAGAAAATGCAGATCAAGGCCGCGATTTTTGATATGGACGGCACGCTGGTGAACTCGCTGATACTGTGGGATGTTTTCTGGACGGAGTTTGGCAAACGCTTCCGCGGCGATGCGGCTTTCCGTCCGACACAGGAGGATGACAAGGCCGTGCGCACGCTGACGGTGGCTGCGGCGATGTACCTGATCCACGAAAAGTATCATCTGGGCGAAAGCGGCGCGCAGCTTTTGCGCATTGCCAACGAAATCATGGTGGATTTTTACAAAAATCGCGTGGAAATGAAGCCCGGTGCGCGCGAATTGCTGGATGCGCTGCGTGCGCAGGGCACGAAAATGTGCATCGCCTCCGGCACCGCGCAGGATCTGATGGCACTGGCGCTGGCGCATTGCGATTTGAAGCCATACTTTGACAGGACGTTTTCCTGCGCGGATATCGGCAAGGGCAAGGATCAGCCGGATATTTATCTGCTGGCGCAGGAGTATCTTGGCGAAAAGGCGGAGGATATCTGGGTGTTTGAGGATTCGCTGACTGCCATTGAGACGGTGCAGAAGCTCGGCATGCGGACCGTGGCGGTATACGACCGGTATAATTACGGCCAGGAAACGATGCGGAAAATCGCCGATCATTATATTGCGGAGGGCGAAACGCTGATCAACTGCCTGTGAGGGGAAAATGAAAGAAATAGTACGCGTGACGATCAAAAGCCATTCGGGGTACGGCTGCATTGTGCACTCCTTCGAGTACAGGCTGACCATGACGCGCAGCATGATGGCGCATGAATACAGGCCCTACATTGCAACGGAAGAAAACCCCGTGAGAAAATGGCGCTATACCACAACAAGCGCGACCTATGCGGCGGCGTTTGAGAAGGTTTCCGGGCTGATTGAAGAAACGCTTTACAGCGATCTGGACGGGCATGTGCTGGACGCCGGCGGGATAGAATTCATCCTGACGTATTCCGACAAAACAAGATTTCAGAAGTACTACACGCTTACGGAATATGATTTTCCGGAGATATTCCGGCCGATTGCAAGGCTGATTCCGCAGGCGGAATGGGATGATGTGTTATTATCAATGTACTGCGAGGAAGAAAGCGATGATTGAAGCGGCGAAGCGATATATCGAAGGGATTTTTGCCAAAGATGCCAGCGGGCACGACGCGTTTCACACCCTGCGCGTGCTGAAATTGGCCGAGCGTATTGCGGAACGTGAGGGCGCGGACAAAGAAACCGTGCAGCTGGCGGCGCTGCTTCACGACGTGGATGATCGCAAATTATCCCCCGAAACGCACGAAAATCAGGGAAACGCGCGGGCTTTTTTGCATTCGCAGGGCATGGATGCGGCGAAAATCAACGAAATCTGTCGTATCATTGCGCAAATTTCGTTTAAGGGATCGGATACGGTTGCGCCCGATACGCTGGAGGGCAAGTGCGTGCAGGACGCCGACCGGCTGGACGCCATCGGCGCGATTGGCATCGCGCGCACCTTCGCCTTTGGCGGCAGCCGCGGCCGCAAAATGTACGATCCCGCCGAGCCGCCGGTTACAGACATGGACGCGGCGGCCTACGCGAAAAACGAGGGGCACACGATCAACCATTTTTATGAAAAGCTGCTGCTCTTAAAGGACATGATGAATACCGAAACGGCGCGGGCGATCGCGCAGAAGCGGCATGAATATATGGAAGAATTTCTGCAGGAATTCTATGCCGAGTGGAATGGGGAAAGGTAACGCAGCCGGCGTTATCCAAACAAAAAAGGCGTGAATGTCACGCCTTTTTTATGTGAAAACAATCACCACAGCGATACGCCGAACAGGCTGAAGAGCACCGTGTTGTCCGGCGCGCCCTCGTTGGTGAAAAGATGGCGCGCGTAGGCATAATCGCGGTTGTCGATGCGGTAGATGCAGCACGCGTCAACGACCAGGCTCAATTCGTAGCTTTGCCCGCCGCTTGTCACGCGCAGCGTCGCGCCGAAGGGGCAGCCGGCGATCGGGCCGCCTTTGTCCTCTACGTTTGTCAGTATGGCGGATAGGTCGCTTAATTTGTAGGGATCGGTCAGTTCGATATACTGATTATTCCATGTGAGCGCCGCGTAGGTGATGTTAGCAAGCATTTCGGGGTGGAAATACGTTTCGCTCACGGTGTCCTTGGGGGTTTTTCTGATCCAGCCCGCTGCGCCGCGCAGGCTGACCACCACCCAGTCCTCGCGGTCCAGCAGGATGGGCAGCGTTACGCCCGCATCCAGCAGCGCCACGCGCGGGGCCAGCGTATTGCCCCAGGCGTACACGGGCGTGTCGTCGTCCGTCACATAATATGCCGGGTCGATCATGATGTAATCCGAGCGCACCCAGCCGGTGAGCGAGCCGTCCGCGGCATAGCAGGTGGCCCAGCCGTCCCAGCTTTCGGTCACGATGAAATGATCGCCAAATTGCAGCGTGGCAATCTTTTTGCCCTCGCGCGCATCGCACACGCTGAGTGATTCGCACAGCACCACGGCGCGGCGGCCCTCCATGCCGGTGAAGGATAAAAAGCCTTGCTGGACGCCCTCGGCGGGCAGGATGGACGCCTGCGCGGAGGAGATCAGCAGAAGCAGAGACAGCAGCGCGGGTAGAAGCCGTTTCATAAAATCACCCTTCTTTGGTAGTTTCTTCTGCTGATATAACGTGCGTGCAGGGGAAATTCATGCTTATTTAAACCATTTTTCCGGCAGATATTTGCGCTGGTTTTCCAGCATGTCGTCAAAGAGTTTCTGCCCGTCGTCAAGGGATATATGCCCCATCTGCGGATCGTGCATGAAGGTGGTGAAGCCAAGCGTGCGGTTACAAAGGAGCGCCGCGCGCAGCGTGTTTTCCTGATTATAAACGTGCCGCGCGATCAAGGGCAGGATGTTCATGGGCAGCGGCCCGGCGTATACGGGCTCGATGCGGTCGCGGCCGAACAGGGCGTTGGTTTCCACCACCGCGCCCAGCGGCAGGTTGGGAATCTG
>JAZQXQ010000302.1:0-1975 GCA_045632965.1 Clostridia bacterium | reverse complement strand
CTTCACCATACAAAAAATCCCCTTTCGTATATCGTGGAATCGTTGGGAAAAGCGGAAGTTATTTCGATTGATTCCATTATACACGAAAGGGGCATTATAGACAAATGCTTTAAAAACATGAGGGGCATAAAAGTTGTTTATACCCCCGGCTGAAGAAACGAAACTGCCGCAGGACGAAAAAACCTCCCCGGAGAGGGGAGGAAATCATATGCTCTGCTTGAACTCCGCCAGGAACGCCCTTGCCGCACGGGAGAGGTATGCGTCCTTGAGCGTCACCACGCTCAGTTCCCAGAAAGCGTTGTACTTTTCCGGGATTGCGTAGTACGCGGGTTGATAGCTTTCCCCGCCCAGTAAGCCTGCATAGTGGCTGGGCACGAACGTATAGCCCATGCCTTCGGCGCACAGGCGGCGCAGGGTTTCGTAGTTCCGGCTGGTGAATATGATCTGCGGCGCAACGCCCGCTTGCGAGAGCACCCTGTCCGCTACATGGCGGATGCGCTGGCCTCGGGTGACCATCAGGAAGGGCTCGCTGCCAAGGTGTGCCGGATCCAACTCGGGATAGCTGCCCGCGCAGGACACAGCCTTGTCTGCGTGCGGGTGATCCTGCGGCGCGGCCAGCAGGAAGGGATCGCGGCGGAGCACCTCGTGCGCAAGGCCCGGGTCTTCGCTCGCGCCGTCGCCGGCGCCGGTGTGCATGATGGCAAAATCCAGCCGGCCGGAAAGCAGGCTCTTTTCCAGCTCGTCGGTCGTCTCCTCCACGATGCGCAGCTCGATGCCCGGATGCGCCTTATGAAAGCGGGGCAGCACCTTGGGCAGCAGATCGCAGGCCAGATAATTGGTGACGCCCAGCGTGATGCGGCCGCGAAGAAGTTCGCTTTCCTCGGTGATTTCCGATTCGAATGCGGCGTATACGCGCAGCACCTCGCAGGCCATGCGGTAGTATCGTTCGCCCGCATAGGTGAGCATCAGCCCGCCGGAGGTACGCGTGAACAGGCGCGTACCCAGCTGCTTTTCGATGTTCATCACGCAATGGCTCAGCGACGGCTGAGTCAGATAGAGCTTCTGCGCGGCGCGGGTGATGCTTTTCTCGTCCGCGATGGTCTTGATGTAGAGCAGCTCGCGGCTGGTCATGCGCGATCACCCCGCTTGGGCAGGCAGGCGATGAACGCAAAGCCGGCAAACACCATCACCGCCGTGTTGCGGTAGGTGAAATAGGTGTGATCCCAGGAGTGATTGGCCATCACCAGATACCACAGGGCCACCGCCGCTGCGGGCAGCAGCAGGTTCAGTGCGCGCAGATCGACGTGGATGCGGCGCTTGTTCAGGAGCGTCTTGGCCGCGGGCAGCAGCGTAAACAGGCCGCTTGTGCCGATGAGCAGCAGATAGCTCTTCTTGGCGAGGATCACGTTCAGGTTTTCCATCAGCACGCCGATGCGGGAGAGTTCGCCGCCGTTGCTGGAGGCGCGAAGGCCAATCTGGGTAAAGATGCCCCACAGGGAATGCCAGCCGAAGACCATGCCGGTGAAGATCCACTTGAGCGCCCACATGCCGCCGTAGCCCAGCGCGAACGCGCAGCCGCAGAAGGCCGTGAGGAAGAAAAGCGACCAGCCGCGCTCGCCCCTGTGCATGCGAAGCGCCAGCAGCAGCACCAGCGGAAAGCCCAGGGAAACCATCGGGAAGGTGAGCAGATCCAGATAATTGGTGAGCACGCCCAGCACGGCGAAAAACGCCGGCAGCGTCATGGTGTGATCGATGGCCTCGTCCCACTTGAGGATCAGCGCGCAGGCGATGAGCATCAGCATGGATACCGGCACATACTGCAGGCAGATGCTGACCGAGAAGGGCATCAGCAGGAAATAAGCAAGGAAAAAGCCTGGGATCAGCAGACCTAAGTTGCGGCTTTTCATCATGCACAGCACCAGGCACAGAAGCGCCAGCTGCGCAAAATAGAGCACCATCTGCAGGTTTGCCACAT
>JAZQXQ010000301.1:0-8168 GCA_045632965.1 Clostridia bacterium | reverse complement strand
TGATGCATCTGCTCGGTGCGCTCAGCAGCGTTCTGATCCAAAGCATCCTGCTGTACCGCCTGCCTTTTTACCGCAGGGAGCATGGTTTTCTCGCGCTCTCATGCTTCCTTCTCTTTATCGTTTGTATGCGATCAGGCGGGTAGACAGCGGCAAAGGCGCATCCGCCTGATATTCGGCCACCTGCTCATTGAGCGCCTTGACGGCCTTTTCCGACAGCCGGTAGCGCTTCATCACGTCCCACAGTCTTTCGCCCGGCTGGGTGATATACAGCGCCAGCGCCTGCACGCGGGCGCTGTTTTCTTCGCGTGCCATATCGCTGAGCGCAAACGCCTGAGAATACCTGGCGCCTGCGGCATGCAGCGTCACAACGCATCTGATTTCCGCCCGGTCGCTTGCCACCATGGACGCTTCCACCAGCGAAGAGGACAGCGAAAGCATATCCTCCGCCGCTGCATTGCAGGAAAAAGCCAGCCTGAGCGGCTCCTCAGCCGTGAAAGACACAGGAATACCGCTGTCCTCCGTCATATACAGCAGCGTCGTGCGCAGCAGCATATCCACATTCAGTTTGCCGCCCGCCTCCCGTGCGCCCGCCAATACAGGCTGGGCAAAGGCCGCCAATACCGTTTTGATACGCGGCGCATTATCAGGCAAAAGCAACTGCACGCGCGCGCTTTCCGCCGCCTGTTCGTTGATGATTTCCGTGCAGAAGGACGCATCATTCCCTTCCGTCACCATTTCACCGCCGGCGGTAAAAAAGGCGTCGGCAACCAATTGCACCTCCTGCTCGCGGATGGACTGCAGCTTCACCCGCATGCCCACCTCCGTGCGCAGCACGCGCCCGTTTTCGTCGCCCTCCAGCGCCACGGCCGTATCCGTCACCTCCGCCGTGGCCGACAGCATATCGCCCATCTCTCCGCTGAGCGTCACCGTCTCTTCAAAAGGCAGGCTGTGATTGGAGCATACCACCGGCCGACCGCTCAGCGACGAAGCAAAGCACGCCGCCAGATCAATCGTGCCAGTTACCGTCGCACGGCCGTCCGCCCCGCCGATGATATCCTCCACCCGCGCCTCCGCCTGTGCAAACAGCGCCTCGGTAATATTCAGCGCCTCCGAAATCTCAAATTCCCCGCGCGCAAGCCCCTGCGCATCGCCCTCGCCCACAATCCGCTGCACGCGGATTTCTTTTTGCAATACTTCCGCATCTTTTTCCTGCACAGAGGTAATCAGCATCGCTTCCTGCACCGCCGCAGCCTCCGCATACACATTCATTTCCGCCTTCAAAAGCAATCTGCCGTTGAATACCCGGGCAGATGCATTGCTCACCTCGCACACGGGATGAAACTGCATGCTTTCCGCGCCGGCATTGACCGTCAGCGCCCTGGAAAAATCCCGCGAGGCCTCCGCCACCTTGACGCGCGTGAGGTCCCCCTGCGCATACAGCACGCGAAAATCCACCCGTCCGCTCACCGTCACGCGCCCGCCGTTTGCCTCGCACAATTGCGGCACAGCCCGGGCGTCGGTATACATCACGCGCACTTCATCGCGCAAGCCGCCGGGCAGCGCAGCTTCCGCTTCCACCGCCATTTGCTGCGGCTGCGCCCTAACAGGGCTCATCGTGCTTACCGCTTCTTTTACAAATTGAACGCTCATAGCATAATCCCCCTTCAGTTCTGATCCATGCTTATGGAAAAACTATGGCAATTATGCCTGCCCCCAATGTCGGAATATAGCTATTTTCCGCATATTGCTTGATTCAGACGGGTATTTGTGCTATAATCGCAACTACCATAGCTCCCTATAGAGAGGCCTTTCATGCATTACGCCTATCAATTAAAGCCCCATCCCAATCCCCGTTATCAGCAATCCCTGTTTGATTTAAGCAAGAAAGAGCTTGCGTGCATGCTTTTATCTTGCGGCATAGACGCTCCCATCGAGGAACGTGTGCTTGGCGGCACACCTTTTCTTTGTTTTGAATGCGATCAGCAGCCGATAGCCATCGCTTCCTTTTTGGCTGCGCATTCGGGATTGTATCTGGCTGCCGAATTGCAGGGGGATCTGCTGCGGCCCATCGATCTGCCGCGGCCAAGCTATCTGCCCGCCGACATGCCGGACGTGCTCAAATACAAGGGCAAGACCAATACCGCCTTCACGCACATGATGATCAATCTCGCGCTCGCCGCTGGTCACATGTATAAAGTGCCTGCGTCCTACGTGCTTGACCCCATCTGCGGCCACGGCACCACGCTGTTTTGCGCGCTGACGCGCGGCATGGACGCCGTGGGCATCGAAAGCGACCGCAAGAGCGTGACGGAAGGCGCTGCCTATGCGCAGAAATGGCTGCAGCTCAACCGCATCAAGCATACCTGTGAAAAAACGGGCCGCACCATTCCGGGCGGCAAAAATGCGCCGGAAACGCGCATCACCACCTCGCTTGATGAAAAGCGCTCCCTTTCCTTCCTTTTGTCCGATACCCGCAACGCCGCCCTTTTGATGCGCAAAAAGCCCGCGCACGCGCTGGTGGCCGATCTTCCCTACGGCGTGCAGCATGCGCCGACGGAAAACGGTCGTATGAGCAATCTGGAAAATCTGCTCGCTGATGCGCTGCCCGCATGGAAGCAATCCCTCCTGCCCGGCGCCGCCGCCGTTCTTTCCTTCAATACCTATACGCTCAAACGCAAAACGCTGCAAAAGCTGATGGAAGACGCGGGCTTCACCGTGCTGACCGAAGCGCCCTATAACGATTTTGAACACTGGGTCGAACAGGCCGTCAACCGCGACGTAATCGTGGCCCTGAATCCGAAAAAATAACCGCCGTCCTAAATCAAGGAGGATACAGCATTGTATAGCAAAGAAAATTTTGAATCTATGACCGTTGTTGAACTGCGCAAAATCGCCCGTGAAAATGGCGTTACCCTCAGCGCCGGCATTTCCAAGCAGGGCATTGTCGATCGCCTGTGTGAAAGGCTCGTCGCCGAAGCGCCCGCCGAAAAGCCTGCCGCAGCGCAGGAAGCTGCGGTCGTGCGCCGTGCCGCCGCCATCGTAGCGGATGATGAGGATACCCCCGTGCTCACGCCCAATACCACCTTCACCCGCACGGTTCCCTCCTCCGTGCCGCGTCCCGCGCCCCAGCAGAGCGCGCAATCCGTCGCTCCGCGTCCCGCGCCCCAGCAGCCCACGGTCAACCGAGGCAATGTGCCGGGCACCAACAAGCCCGTATTTTCTCTGGAGGGCGTGCGCGCCTGGCATAATCCCCGCTCCTATCAGCAGCAGCCCGCCGCCTCGCCCTATGGCCAGCAGCGCCCGCAGCAGCGTCCCATGCAGCCCGCTTCCCCCTACGGCCAGCAGCGTCCCCAGCAGCGCCCCTTCCAGACGGTCTCCCGTTTTGGTCCTGACGCTGCGCAGACGAGCGCGCCCGAGGCCCCCGCTGCCGAGCCTGCTTATCGCAGCGAGCCGGTGAATGAGCCCGCGCCGCAGCCCGCCTACCAGAGCGCGCCTGCCACGCCTGCTTACACTGCGCCCGATTTCCGCACCCGCCAGAGCTTTTCTCCCCTGCGCGAAAGCGCGCCCGCTCCCGCCGCCGATCCTGCGGCCACTATCAATCTGCCCGAGCTTCTGGCCATGGGCGATGTAAGCGACAGCACAGGCGTTCTTGATATCCATCCCGAAGGCTACGGCTTCCTGCGCACAGGCAATTTCCTGCCGGGCAGCCACGATGTCTACGTTTCCAATGCGCAGATCCGCCGCTTTCAGCTGAAAAACGGCGATCTGATCACCGGCAAAACGCGCCCTCAGCGTGAAAACGACCGCTACTGCGCCATGCTCTACATCACCGAAATCAACGGCGTGGTGCCCGAAGACATGCAGCAGCGCCCCGCCTTTGAATCGCTGACTGCCCTGCCGCCCGACAGACAATTGAAGCTTGGCGACGGCAAGGACGCGCCTGCCGTGCTGCAGCTGATCGATTACGCTGCGCCCATCGGCTATGGTCAGCGCGCGCTGATCATCGCGCCCCCGCGCTGCGGCAAGACAGCGCTGCTGCGCAGCATGGCCGCCTCCATTCACGAGACCGAGCCCGATGCGCATATCATTTCGCTGCTGCTTGGCGAGCGTCCGGAAGAACTCTACGCCGCGCGCAAGGAACTGCCCGGTCAGGTGGTGTATTCCACCTTCGACGAGCCGGTGGAAAATCAGCTGCGCGTATCCGAACTGGCGCTGGAACATGCCATGCGTCTGGTGGAACAGAAAAAAGACGTGGTGCTCTTTGTCGACAGCCTCACGTCCCTGTGCCGCGCGTATAATGACGCCGCGCCGCAGAACGCCCGCATGCTGCAGGGCGGCTTGGCCGCCGGCGCCGTCAATAAGCCCAAGCGTCTGTTCGGCGCCGCCCGCAATGTGGAAGAAGGCGGCAGCCTGACGGTGATCGCCGTGATGACCGCCGATACCCTCAGCCCGCTGGACGCCGCCATTGCCGATGAATTCCACGGCGCCGCCAATATGGAATTGCGCCTGATGCGCTCGGCAAACGCGCCGCTCTCCCCCATGATCGATCTGAGCGTCAGCGGCACGCGCAACGCGCAGCTGATGCAGTCTGCCGATCAGGCAGAATGCAGCCGCCTGATTCATGCTTTGGCTGAAAAGCTTGGCAACGAAAAAGCTATCGTCGAGATTCTCCCGCTGCTCAAAAAGGCCCGCAGCGCAAAAACGCTGGCCGGTCACCTTGCCGCCGTCGCCGACTGATCGCGTCTTAACACACAGATTGCATAGCCGAGGTTGTCTGCACTCACCTCGCATATATATCCTGCCGGGAATGGAAATACCGCGCCTTGTGCATCCATTTTGCAGCACAGGATGAAGGTGTTTTCATTCCCCTGTGCAATTGTCATTCCGCCGCATGCGTGCAGCGCCGAAAGGTATTCTTCCAGGCACCAGCCCGTCAGGTGCATCACCAGCGCATGCGTTTTTCCCACATATCGGAAATGCAGTTCTTCATTCAAAACGCCCGTGATTCCCGCCTTTTCGGGCGGATAGCGGCGGATAAAGCCGAATCTCCAGGCATTTTCACGCAGCCAGCGGCCGTCCTTGCTGCGGTCAAGCGCATCGTCATACGCCCAGTCAAGCTCGCCTGTAAACTGCAGATCAAAGCTCGTCGATAGCTGATGCTCGCTTTTCCCGCTGTCCGGCACATCGCGTCTGGCGGCGGCAAGCGCCTCATAGGTCGACGTCAACTTGCGGTATTCTTCAAATGTCGCATCCTGCAGGGCATATTGTTCGCTGGGCGAGCGCGCCCCGCTGACAATCCACGTGCGGACGAGCGGATTGACCGCGCACAGATCGCACAGCGCGTAGATCGTCTCTTCCGACAGCGACACATCCTGCGCCGCGGGCACATACAGCCCCACAAGCTTGCGCACATTGCGTGCCTGCTGCACCGGCATATCCTCCGGCAGCGGCGAAGCCGCGCTGACGCACAGCAAGTTCCCTTTGAGCAGCGTTTCGCGATCGTATCGCACCTGCACCGCATCCGCAAAGTCCTCCGCCCCCGCGTAAATTGCGGTATCCTCAAAAGCTGCCCATGTTATTCTTTCCGGCGCAGCTTCCTCCTTCTGATAATATGCGCCGGTAAACAGCATCAGCGCCATGGCCGCAAGCGCCATATACAGCGCCCGGCAGTAGCTTATTTCCATCGTTCATCCCTCCTGTATATACTTTCCCCTGTATAGGGCAACTTTATACATACAGAAAGGCACATTATGAGCATTCAGATTACTTCCTTCGGCATGCTTGGCGACGGCCGCGAAGCAAAGCTCTTTACCATCACCAACGCCTCCGGCGCGTCCGTTTCGCTTTGCGATTTCGGCGCGCACCTGGTTTCTGTGCGCGTGCCGGATAAAAACGGCCGTATCGGCGACGTCTGCCTGGGCTTTGATAGCGCAGCGGCGTATGACGATATCGAATACAGCTTCTTTGGCGGCACCATCGGCCGCGTGGGCAACCGCATTGCCGGCGGTCGCTTCTCGCTGAACGGCAAGGAATACGCCCTGTATCAGAACAACGGCAATAATACCCTGCACGGCGGCAAGCTGGGCTTTGACCGCCGCTGGTGGCAGGGCGAGATTACAGACGAAAATCAGGTGACCTTTTCCCGCGTAAGCCCCGACGGCGAAGAGAATTTCCCCGGCAATCTGACGGTATCCGTTGCCTTCAGCTGGGATGACAATTGCGTGCTGCGCATTTTCTATCGCGCCGCAGCCGATCAGGACACGCTGTGCAATCTGACCAACCACGCCTATTTCAATCTCGGCGGCACCAATGATATTCTCGACCACGAAGTGATGGTTTGCGCCGACAAAATCACCGAGGTCAAGGAAGATTTGATTCCCACAGGCACGGATACGCCCGTGGATCATCTCCCCTGCGATCTGCGAAAAGGCGTTATCATCCGCGACGGCCTCGCCAGAAGCTGCGAATACCCCATCATGATTGCTGCAAAGGGTTATGATTTCAATTATCCGATCTCCGGCGAAGGCATGCGCTTGTGCGCCGGCGCGTACGCTGCGGACACCGGGCGTGTGATGGAAGTTTATTCCACCGAGCCCTGCATGCAGCTGTACACCGGGCAATACATGGACGCCAACGGCCGCGGCGGCGTGCATTACGGCGCGCACGGCGGCTTTGCCATGGAAACGCAGCACCATCCGGATGCTATCCATCACGAAAACTTCCCCAGCGTGGTACTGAAAAAAGGCGAAGTTTATGAGACTGTGACGGAGTATCGTTTTGGTGTAAGGCGATAAAGGAAACGTTCGAGGGACGGCTTTTGAAGGCAAAAGCCTCCCTCGAGCTCCCTCGAAAACCAGCTTTTGGCATTGGAAGTTGGCTGCAATTTTGTCGCGGCAGTTTATATGAAAAAGGTGAGGAAGATCACGGATGCAAGCAAGCTTGCCCCGATGACTTCTCTCACCTTTTTCAGTCTGCTTCGCAGACAGCAGCGCTGCACGCTGCAACTGCCGCTTGGTTGACTTATGTGTGTGGGCCGCCGTTTTTCTGCGAAAAAACGAGCGGGGTTTTCGCGCTGCGGGCGCGGGAAAGGGAACGAAGATAACGTTGCTGTGACAAAGCGAGCAGTACACCATTATCACGTATTCAGCAATGCTTCCTGTTTCTTCTTGGACAGGCTGTGCAAAATAAGCTCATAGGATTTATCCAGCATCGTACGCAGCAGTTCATCCGGCACCTCGCCGTCGGCACGGACAGAATTCCAATGCACCTTATTCATATAGTAGCCCGGCAGAATATCTGCAAATTGGCCGCGGAGAAACTCACCCTCGGCCGCTTCCAGCTTCAGCGTGATAAAATATGGCTTGCCTGCAGCATCCATGCAAACGGCAGCAAACATTTTTTCGCCCAGCAGATAGCGCTGCCAGCCCCATTCCGCCTTAAAATCAGCGCTTACGCCTTTTTTCTCTTTAAGATACGCATCAATCCACGGGTATTTCATCGTTTCATCTCCTGCCATGAAAAAAACACATCCGCCAATTATCTTAGCAGATGTGTTCTGTTTTTATTCAGCGTCGGCGGACTGCGTTTCTTCGGCAGCGGCTTCGACAACCTTGTTTTCCTGCGCCTTGCGGGCGGCCTTGTTCACGGTGATCACCACATGACGGTTGGGTTCTTCGCCCTCGGAATGGGTGGTAACCGCGGGATTGCCCTGCAGCGCGGAGTGCAGAATGCGGCGCTCATAGGGATTCATGGGCTCCATGGACACGCGACGGCCGGTCTTGACAGCGCGGTTCGCCATGCGGTTGGCCAGGCGGATAAGCGCTTCCTCGCGGCGGGCACGATAGCCTTCGGTATCCAGGGTAACGCGGATGTATTCGCCGCGGCCCTTGTTCACCTGCAGGCTGGTCAGATACTGCAGCGCATCCAGCGTTTCACCGCGACGGCCGATCAGGATGCCCTGAGAATCGCCCTGCATATTCACGCGGACGTTGCCTTCTTCATCCGTATTGACGTCAACGGATACTTCCACGCCCATCAGCTGGGTCAGCTCCTGCAGGAAAGTCTGTGCACGGCCGGCGGCAGTGGCGGGATCCTTCTGCTCGGCAGGCACAACGGGCTTCTTCTCGGCAGGCGCCTTCTTTTCAGCGGGCTTCTTCTGCTTCTTGGCG
>JAZQXQ010000300.1:0-2312 GCA_045632965.1 Clostridia bacterium | reverse complement strand
GGGATATTAACGAAACCCAGCAGCTGCTCACGGCCCTGACGCGGGGCAATTACAAAAACGATCTGATCGAGTGCCATTCGGTGTCGCAGGCCACCTTCTATATGCCGGAGGAGATGCCCTGGTCGCTGGATGGCGAGCGCGCTGATGCCGGGCGCAAGGTGGAATTCCGCACGCTGCCCCGCGCTTACCGGCTGATGCTGCCGCGCAAGGGATAAGGAGTAACTCATGATAGAAACTAAGGTGCAAGGGCAAAAGAAAACGGCATTGCGGGCGCTGCTTTTCTGTCTGGTGCTGGGCTGCTTTATCACGCTGGGCGGGGAAATGCTCTCCCGCCGCGGCGTGGTCAAGGCGCTTTTGTACGTCTGGCAGTGGCCCAATGCGTTTTTCTACAATGCGATGATCGTATCGCTCACGCTGTCGCCCGCGCTGCTGATGAAAAGACGGGTGTTTTATTACACTATCGTCAGCGTCATCTGGGCGGTATTGCATGTGGTGGATATGATCACACGCATGCTGCGCATCACGCCCATGTCGGCGCACGATGTGCTGGTGTTTTTCACCAATATTGATATCACCAATTCGTATGTCACCCTCTGGCAGGTGGGCTTGATTGCCCTGGGCGTGCTGCTGGGCATTCTTTTGCTGATCCGCTGGTTTATGGATGCGCCCAAAGTGCAGCCCAACCGCCGCGCGGCCATTCCTTTTATCATTTTGCTTGCTGCGGCAACGATTGGCTGCACGCTGCTGTATGCGCCCTATAACCGCGATTACAACGATCCGGTCAAGGGCTTTAATCAGGGCGGGTTTGCCTATTCCTTCCTGCGCAGCTTTGTGGACCGCGGCGTGGATAAGCCCGAGGAATACGACGAAACGGTCATTGACGACATCCGCGGGGAAGTGGACGACCGGGATGTGATGCAGACAGTCGGGACGAATTTTATCTTCCTGCAGCTGGAATCCTTTGTGGATCCTGTCAATTTTGTCAATGTGACGTGCTCGGAAAACCCTGTGCCCAATTTTACCCGCCTGAAGGAAAACTGCTCCACGGGCTATCTGCGCGTGCCGATGATCGGCGGCGGCACGGCCAATGTGGAGTTTGAAGTGATCACGGGCATGCGGCTGAGTGATTTTGGCACGGGCGAATATCCCTATACCACCATTCTGCAGTCCGAAACGTGCGAAACGGTGGCGTATGATCTGAAAAATCTGGGCTACACGGCGCATGCCATCCATAATAACACGGGCTCTTTCTATAACCGCAATCTGGTATTGCCCATGCTGGGCTTTGATACCTTCACGTCGCTTGAGTACATGCAGGATGTGACGGAAAACGAGCTGGGCTGGTGCCGTGACGCCGTGCTGACGCAATGCATTATCGATGCGTTGGATTCCACGGCCTTTGAGGATCTGGTGTTTGCCATTTCCGTGCAGGGGCACGGTAAATATTCCACCCAGGCGCCGCAGACGCCGTATGAGATTCAGCTTTCGGGCCTTGAGGATGATGAAAGCCTGGAGAATGCCTTTGAGTATTACGTCAGCCAGCTGCAGGAGACGGACGCCTTCATCGGCGAACTGATTGCCGCGCTGCAGCGGTATCCCGAGCCCGTTGTGCTGGTGATATACGGCGATCACATGCCGGCACTGGATATTGACGACAGCGCGGTGCGCTCGGGCAGTCTGCTGTTGACGGAATATGTGATGTGGGCCAATGACAATTCGCTTCTCAAGGAAGATTGCGATATCGCCGCCTATCAGCTGACGGCGTATACGCTGGGCCGTCAGGGCATCGGCTCGGGTCTGCTGATGAGCTTCCATCAGCAGTGCTGGGAAAATGAAGACTATCTGGATGAACTGGCGGCGCTGGAGTATGATATGCTCTACGGCGACAAATACCTTTATGACGGCGATTCGCCGTATCAGCGCACGAATATGCGCATGGGCGTCAAGGATATTGCGGTGCAGTCGGCCGCGCTTCGCGACGAATATGTGATTGTGCGGGGCGAGAATTTTACGCCGTACAGCGTGGTGTATCTCCAGGGCAAGGCGCTTGACACGACGTATGTGGATGATCAGATGCTGGTGGCCAAACTGAGCCTGCTGATGACGGCGGAGGAGGGTAATCAGGTGCTGGTATGTCAGGTGAGCGAGGACGGCACGGTGCTGTCCGCGGCGGACGCGATTGCGCTGGAAACAAAATAAAAGACAAGAAAAAGAGCTTCCGGATGGAAGCTCTTTTTTTGTGCGGAAAGGGGGAACGTGCGTTGCGACGCGCTACACCTCATCCGTCATGGCTTCAGCCATGACACCTTCCT
>JAZQXQ010000299.1:0-3067 GCA_045632965.1 Clostridia bacterium | reverse complement strand
CCTGTCGAAAGCTATCTGTCGAAAAGGGAAACGGAACGCGCGCGGAGCATGGCGGCGCTGGAGAAACTGGCAGAGGACGGCGATGAATATGCCGGGGAATATCTGCTTGAACTGATAAAAAGAAGTGAAGCGGAACGGGCGGTTGAGAGCGCGCTGGCGTCAGATGGCTATGCATCACCTGTGTGCGCGGTGCGTCAGGGCGCGGTGACGGTATGCGTGCAGCAGCAGATAGACGCTTTGCAGGCACAGCGGGTGATTGAGCTGTGCGAAAAAATCACGGGAGAATGTGCGGAAAATGTCTTTGTACTGGACGAAAGCGGGTATTCATGGTAAAATATATGGGCATACTGAAGATAACAAAGCGAGGAGCAGACTATGATCAGAACTGGTTTTGTCAAAGCGAAAAACGGCGACAGGCTCAGCGTGTGCTTTGAGCGTCCTTCCTCCTGTGAGGGCTGCAAGGGCTGCAGCAAGGGCTTGCTGGGCAAAGATGAGCTTCTGACGGTGTTTGGCGAAGCTGAGGTGGGCGATTTTGTCGATGTGCAAATGCCCGAAGGCCGTGTTTTTCAGGCGTCTCTCCTTGCTTATGCATTGCCGTTGTGCATGCTGATAGCGGGTCTGGCCGCCGGTTCGTTGCTTGGATTCAGCGATACGATTGCCTTTTTGATGGCGCTTGCCGGCCTTGTGCTTGGCTATGTGCTGGCGCGTCTGGCGGAAAAGGTTCTCAGCAAAAAGAAGAATTGGCGTCCGACGATTATTGCGGTTCATAAAGAAGCAGCATGTACGGCAGAAGAAAGGAATACAGTAAAATGAGCGAAAAGAAATTTGGCGTAAGCAACTTTGAAACGGAAGTTCTGGGCGCGGATAAGCCCGTGCTGGTGGATTTCTGGGCGACGTGGTGCAAGCCCTGCCGCATGCTGGCACCCACCATTGAAGAACTGGCGGAGGATCTTGAAGGCAAGGTGATCGTGGGCAAGGTGAATGTGGATGACGATCCCGATCTTGCGCGCAAGTACCGCGTGGCGAGCATTCCTACGCTGATCGTTTTTGAAAACGGCGAAGAGGTTCGCCGCAGCGTCGGCGTAGTGGCGCGCGAGGATATTCTTGACATGCTGGGGATTGCCGACGCGTAAGGAGCATCAACAAAATCCGAGCGTTTTTCACATGAAAAAACCGTTTTTTTCGTCAAAATGGATATAGCGTTCCACAATATTTTGTGGTATGCTTATTTTAGGTTGAATTTTGCAGTTTTTATATACTCCTGAAAGGCAGTAACAAGTGACAGATCGTGCAGTGTGGCAGGTCTGCCTAAAAACGGCTTTTGCAGAAGGAAGGAACGTATGGCTAACACACCGAAATTAAGGATCATCCCCTTGGGCGGCGTGGACGAGATCGGCAAGAATATGACGATCTTTGAATACGACAAGGACATCATTGTCGTAGACTGCGGTTCCATGTTCCCTAAGGATGACATGCTGGGAATTGACCTGGTCATTCCCGACGCCAGCTATCTGGTAGCAAATAAAGACCGCGTGCGCGGTTATGTATTTACGCACGGCCATGAAGACCATATCGGCGCCGTGCCTTATGTGGTGCGCCAGGTGCCCGCGCCTTTGTACGGCTCGCGCCTGACGCTGGCTTTGATTGAGAATAAACTGCGCGAGCACCGCATCAACGGTATTCGTCTGAATACGGTGATGCCGCGCCAGGTGATCCGCCTGGGCTGTTTTACCATTTGCTTTATCAAGGTCAATCACTCCATCGCGGGCGCTTATGCGCTGGCGATCACCAGCCCTGTCGGCACGGTGGTGTGCTCGGGCGACTTTAAGGTGGACTATACGCCCATTGACGGCGAAGTGACCGATCTTTCTTCGTTGGCGGCGATTGGCGATGAGGGAGTGCTGGCGCTTTTGTGCGAAAGCACCAACGTGGAGCGCGCCGGCTATACCATGAGCGAGCGCAAGGTGGGCGAAACCTTCCACCAGCAGCTGCGTTCCGCCCGCGGCCGCGTGATCATCGCCATGTTTGCCAGCAATGTCCATCGCCTGCAGCAGGTGATAGACGTGGCGGTGCAGTATAACCGCAAGGTCTGCTTTGTCGGCCGCAGCATGGTCAATGTTGTGGGCGTGGCTATGGAGTTGGGCGAATTGCGCATTCCCGACGGCTATCTGATTGATATTGACGATCTGGATCGCTTCCGCGATGATGAAATTGTGGTCATGACCACCGGCAGTCAGGGCGAGCCGATGAGCGGATTGACGCGCATGGCGTTCTCCGAGCACAGAAAGCTGCAGGTAAAGCCGTCCGATAAGATCATCATCAGCGCGACGCCCATCCCCGGCAACGAAGTATTTGTATCCCGCGTGATCAACCAGCTGTATCGCTGCGGCGCGGAGGTTATTTATGATGCGATGGCCGACGTGCACGTTTCCGGTCACGCCTGCCAGGAGGAGCTTAAGCTTATCCACACGCTTGTGCATCCCAAGTATTTCATTCCCGTTCACGGCGAGTATCGCATGCTCTGGCAGCACGGCGAACTGGCGGAGTCGATGGGCATGCCCCGGCAGAATATCATCCTGCCCGAAATCGGTCAGGTGATCGAGCTGGGCTCTGACGGCGTGCATCTCGCCGGCCAGGTGCCTACCGGCACGGTGCTGGTGGATGGCCTTGGTATCGGCGACGTGGGCAATGTGGTGCTGCGTGACCGCAAGCATCTTTCGCAGGACGGTTTGATCATTGTGGCCATGGCCTTTGACCGCACGAACTGCGTGCTGGTTTCAGGTCCCGACGTCATCAGCCGTGGCTTTGTGTATGTGCGCGAGAACGAGGATATCATCGACGGTATCCGTTCGACGGTACGCAATATCATTGCCAGCTACGGCCGCATTGAGGGCAGCGACTGGCCCAGCATCAAGAACCGCATCAAGGACGAACTGCATCACTACATCTACGAAAAGATCAAGCGCAATCCCATGATTCTGCCCATTATTGTCGATTTGGGCTGAGTGTGATATAATTTGGGCGACCGGTTTTTGCCGGCCGCCTGATTTTGTTGTGTATGCGCATA
>JAZQXQ010000298.1:0-2439 GCA_045632965.1 Clostridia bacterium | reverse complement strand
TAACGGACGAAATACATGGGATCGAAGGGCTCGCTCAATGCTTTTTCAAGCAGGATGCCGGGTTCATAAAGGCCACCGTACTGCCAGATGTTTTCATTGAGCCAGGCGTTGATTTCCGACAGATCGCCGCTTGCGATGGTTGCGTCGACATCGACGGTTTCTTTCATTTTGCTCAGCAGCTGTGCGCCGTAGGCAGAGCCCAGGGCATAGGAGGGGAAATACCCAAACATGCCGCCGGCCCAATGCACATCCTGCAATACGCCTTCTTTATCGTTGGGAACGTCAACGCCCAGATACTCTTTGTACAGACGGTTCCATTCCTTAGGCAGATCCTGAACGGACAGGGTGCCGTCCATCAATTTCTGCTCCAGCTCATAGCGAACCATGATATGCATGCAGTAGTGCAGTTCGTCGCTTTCCGTGCGAATCAGCGAGGGCTGCGCTTTGTTGAAGGCTTTGTAGAGTGCTTCGTCGCTGTGCGCGGCAAGCTCAGGGAAAAGCTCGCGCAGCTTCGGGGCGATCAGCTTAACAAAGCCAAAGCTTCTGCCGATGATGTTTTCATAAAAGCGTGACTGGCTTTCGTGGATGCTCATGGATACGCCGCCGCCAAGGACGGTGTACGCCAGATCATCGGCGGGATGCAGATCATACAAGGCGTGGCCGCCTTCATGGATGACGCTGTACATGGAGAATGCGAAATTCTCCTCATGATAGTGCGTTGTGATGCGCACATCATACTTGGTAAAGCCTGTGGTAAACGGGTGCTCTGTTTCGCCGATACCGCAGTGATTGCGGTCGATTGCCATGACCTGCATCAAATAGTCGCTCAGTTCTCTCTGCTTGTCAAGCGGAAAGTGTCCGTTCAGGAAGCTGTCATCAACCTGCTTGCAGGCGGCAACCTGGTGGATCAAAGGCACAAGCTCGCGCCGGAGCGTATCAAAGAACTGATCGCATTTTTCACGGGACAGGCCTTTTTCGTACTGATCAAGAAGCGCGTCATACACAGGCATATCGGGGCGCGTATAATGCGCAAAGCGGCGGCTGAAATCAATGAGTTTTTCAAGGTAAGGCATGAACAGCGGGTAATTGTTTTCTTCCTTGGCCTTGTGCCAGATATCGCCGGCTTCCACACTGAGCTTCTGATAGGCGATATATTCGTCCATCGGGATTTTGCGGGTGTCTTCGATCTCCTTGTGCATCACTTCCACGATGCGGCGGTGCTTTTCATCGAGCTCTTCTTTGTGATCGCTTAATTCATCCAGCAGAGAGATGGTTTCTTCGCAGGTGGAGAGCTTGTACATTTCTTCCGAGAGAATGCCAAGCGTTTCTGCGCGGTTGGCGGCAGAGCCCTTGGGTGCGACCGTATCGCCGTCGTAATGGATCATCCCCATGGCGTGGCTGTAAGCAAGCTGTTTTCTTTGCAGCAGATCCAGCTTTTCCAATGCTTCATGAATTTCCATATTTTTCTCCTTATTCAAGCGGATGCTTTTCCTGCGCGGTGATCAGATAGGTGTAATAATCCACAGCGCCGGGCAGACAGTTGGTTTCGATGGTTTCATCGATGCCGTGCATGCCCTTCATCTGTTCGGGGCCAAAGATAACGGGGCTGAAGCGAATACAATTGTCGCATACCTCGCTGTAGAAGCGGGCATCTGTGCCGCCGGTCACAACATAGGGAGAGCAGCCGGCGCCGGGGAAGCAGGCGGCAATGGCTTCTTCTGTCAGCTTGAAAGCGGGTGCGTGGATGTCAACGGCCTGAGAAGGCTCGCCAAGGGAGATAATTTGCATTTCCAGCCCGAATTTGGCGGCAATGGAGGAAATGATGCCGTGGCTTTCGGACGCGCCCTGGTGCGGAATAAAACGCAAATTGGCAATGACCGAAGCTTCCTGCGGAATGACATTCATGCCGTCAGAGCCTTTGGCCATGGTAAAGGCGATGGTTGTGCGCAGCATGGCGGCGCCCTGCGCGGAAATCATGGGCATCAGCCGCAAAAGCAAGGGCTTGAACAGCCACAGATTGCCAAAGATCAAGCGCATGCCAAAACCGGCATACGGCGCAAGGCGGGAGAACATTTCTTCCACCTCGGGCGAGAATTTGGACTCAAAAGGATAATGCTTTTCGACGTGGGCAATAAATTTGGCAATGCGTGCGATGGGGGTGTTTTTCTTGGGTGCGCTGGCGTGACCGCCCTGACTGCGGGCGACAAAGCGCAGATTACCGATGCCTTTTTCAAATACGCCCACCATGGCAAAGCAGCCCTTCACGCCGCCGATAGGTTCTTCGATGATACCGCCGCCTTCGTCAGAGAGCATGGCCAGGCGGATGTTGTGTTCCTTCAGCCATCTAACAATCTTGGGTGCGCCGTCGCCGCCCACCTCTTCCGTGCAGCTGGAAGCAAGGTAAATGTCGCATTCGGGGGTGTAGCCTTTTTCAAGCAG
>JAZQXQ010000297.1:0-2438 GCA_045632965.1 Clostridia bacterium | reverse complement strand
CGGGCAGGGAATCCACCGTCATCGATACGCTGCCTTCGCTGCGGTGGCTTTCGCCCTCCATGCCCTGCCGGTTATAGAGGATGCAGCTGAGACGCAGCAGCGCCGGGATGAGATTTTCGGGCAGCTCCGTGCGGTTGAGGTAAGAAAGCATCAGTGCATGGGCGTCGGCCAGCAATTCGCAAAGCAGCTCATCCTGCGCATGCGCTTCGGTCGGCAAGCGGCGCTTCAGGCGCGTCAGCAGGTCAGATATGCTCATAGTGCCCTCCGTTACTTGATGGCCATCGTCAGCGTCTTGACGGGCTTGTTATCGCTGCCCATGAGCAGCAGATGGCACTGACTGCCGATGTATTCGATGGCTTCGCCGGTGAAATCGGTGGCGGTGGTGTAGGCCGTGCCGTAGGCGCCTTCATCGGCGGCAGAGGTGTTGATCTTGTACGTCCAGCGGTAGCCGGCGGGCGCGGCCCATTCTTCGGGGATGGTGATTTCCAGCAGGCCGCCGTCGTTTTCCTCCGCCTTGAAGCCAAGCTTTGCGGCGTTTTCCGTCAGGGACTGCAATCCCGTGAACTGGGTGAGCGCCACCACCTTGCTGGCGTCATACAGATAGGGCACGCAGTGCAGCGAGGCGTAAATGTTATCGCGCATGAACTCGGGCTCGCGCTCGATTTCCACCAGCGCGCCCTGCTTGTTGACCAGGCGCAGCGCGCCGGGCTTGACGATGAAGTAATTCTTTTCCTTCACCTGGGCGTTTTCGCGCACCTTGTTACTGACGACGATTTCGCAGCCCCATACCTCGCCCTTGGCGCCGTGCATGACCAGCTCCTCGCCCATGTCGCCGCGGCCGACGAAATCGGGATCTTTGCGCAGCGTGGCCAGGCCCTTGGCGTCGGTGAGGAAGACCTTGCTGCCTTCGGGATCTTCGCCAAAGTAGGTCAGCGCGTCGGCGATGGCGTCGGCGCTGATTTCGCCGGTGACGAACTTGCGGGCTACGCCCATGTCGTTAAGGCACTGGAACAGATCGTCATCCACCGCGTGATCCAGCGCGTGCGCCAGCTGGCGGCTGCCTTCGCCCACGGGATCGCCGTAGCCGGACAGGCGGGCTTCATCGCTGATGGAGATGGCCTTGGCATACTTCTGCACGGTGACGGACTTCATGCTGGCGGTCAGCTGGCCGGGGATGATCTGACCGTTTTCCGCCACCACGGAGGCCTTGCCGATGTAGGCAAAGACGGGGAACTTGAGGGTGTCGCCGGGCTGGCCGACGAGGGTATCATCCATCTCAGCCAGAGGCAGCAGCGTAATGCCGTCGCCGAGGTTGGAATCGATCAGGCCGGAGACGACTTCGGGGATGATGAGATTGGAAGTGAGGGTCGTGGACATGAATGTACCTCCTGATTAGTGGTTTTCGCGGTCGCTCAGATAATTGGCGGCCGCCTGCTGATAGGAAAGGGGTTTCTGTCTGCGCGTTTTCTGCGGCAGGGGAATCTGCCCCGGCGCCTGGCCGCGCAGACGGGTGCGCACGCCTTCTTCCAGCGCGGCGCGGAAGGCATTTTCTGCGGCGGAAAGCGTGCGTGTGAGAGCGTCCTCGCTTTCAAGGCTGAGGGCGCCGATGAGCTGCTCGGGCAGCTGACGGGCGCGAAGGGCTTCCTGCGCCATTTCGCGCATTTCGTAGGCGCGCAGCGCGGCTTCCTGTTTTTGCAGGGCGGCTTCCGCCTGCTTTCGGGCGTCGGCTTCGCTTTGCAGGGCCGCTTCGTAGCGCTGCTTTTCTTCAGTGAGCAACTGCTGCATTTCGCTTGCGGTGAAGCGCTTTTCATCGCTGCCGCCGCCGTCATCGGGCGCGAGGAAGGGATACAGCTGCATTAGGCGTCACCTGCCTTTTCCATATCGCGCAGGAAGGAAAGCTGGGGCAGCAGATGCTCCTCGGGCACGATGCCGTGCAGTTGGCTTACAATCTGCGCCTGCTCTACGTCGTTGACGGGCAGCGAGCGGGTGAAAATGAAGCGCACGTCATTGACGCTCAATTCCTTTGCGCCCAGCAGCGACAGGTAGCGGGAGATGAGCCTGACGCGGTTGCGCAGGCCCTCGCGGAAATAACGCTCCTTGATGGATGTGAGCTGCTCCAGGCCCAGCAGCTTGTAGCGCATGGCCACGCCGCTGAGATTGCCGGCGAAATGCTCATCCGTCAGGTCAGGCACCATGGAAAATTTGTGGATGTCGTGCGCGATGGCCAAACGCAGCACGTCCGCATCGCTTTCCTGGGCCTCCTTGGTGAGCCATTCCACCTTAGCGGTGCTGTCGGGCAGGGCGAGGGTTTTATCCTGTCGCAGTCTTTCGCCCGGCGTGCGGCCGTCGTCTTCCTCGGGGGAGGAAAGCCCCATCACGCCGGTGAGCACCAGCAGCGCGTCGGCAAACTGCTGTTTGTCGTTCACGCGGTCGCTCTG
>JAZQXQ010000296.1:0-9550 GCA_045632965.1 Clostridia bacterium | reverse complement strand
CTGCCGTTTATCAGCTACGGCGGCTCCAATTTCGTTACCAACATGGCAGCAGTTGCATTGGTGTTCAATGTGGTTAAGAACCGCTCCAGTGCTGTTGCAATCAATACGCCGTATCTGATGCACCACACAAAAAAGAAATCTTTCCTCTATCGCGGAAAGCACGCCAAATGATTGCATAAGAAAACCCGCTTGGCTGATCCAGGCGGGCTTTTTAGTATCAGATTTTTTCCTTTTCGCCGATTTTTCTTTCGGTGCCTTTAATGAGACGTTCAATATTGGCTCTGTGACGGTAGAAAGCCAACAGCATAAGGATGATTCCCCATACGCCAACAGGCCAGAAGGGCTCAAAAACGACCATCAGAATGGCAAACACTGTGGTCATCACGAGGCTGCCGAGGGAAATAAAACGGGTGATAACAATCGTAACTACGGCAACAGCAACCGAAATGATACCCCACAGAGGATAACAAAGGATAAAGACCGCCGAACAGCAGGCAATGCCTTTGCCGCCCTGGAAGGAAAAGAATACCGGCCAGTTGTGTCCTAAAACAGCGAAGAGGCCGCCGATCATTGCGCCGTAATGTCCGGCAATCAGCTTGCCAACGACAATGGCGATGATGGCTTTGATGCAGTCACCGACAAAGGTGATCGCGCCGGGGCCAAAGCCATGGACGCGCAGCATATTGCTGGCGCCTGAATTCTTGCTGCCGACAGTGCGCACGTCCATTCCCAGATGCTTTGAGTACAAAATTCCCGTAGCTATGCTGCCAAGCAAATAGCCGATCACAGCACAGAGCAGATATTGAATCAGCATCAATAATTCTCCTTATTGTTTCTTTCGCGTAACGCGAAACGAATGGGAGTGCCGGCGAAACTGAAGGCCTTACGAAGCTGGTTTTCAAGATAGCGCTCATAAGCAAAGTGCATCAGCTGCGTATCATTAACAAACAAGGCAAAGGTAGGGGGACAGGCGGAGATCTGTGTGCCGTAGAAGATCTTGAGCCTGCGTCCGCCGCTCATGGGAGGCTGCAGAGCAATCTGCGCATCGCCAAGTACATCATTAAGGATACCCGTGGGAACGCGCTTGCTGGCCTGCGCATAGGCCTGATCAACCGCTTCAAGCACTGTGTGCGTACGCTGGCCTGTGAGAGCAGAAATGAACAGCACAGGCGCATAATCCATGAATTTGAGATCGTCAAGCACCTGCTTGCGATATTTTTCAAGCGTTCCGGTGTCCTTTTCGGGAATATCCCATTTGTTGACGACAACAATCACGGCCTTGCCTTCATCGGCAATGATGCCGGCAATTTTTGTATCCTGCTCGGTAACGCCGTCTACGGCGTCAATGACCAGCAGCGCCACATCGCAGCGGCGGATAGCCGCAATGGCGCGCAGAACACTGTAACGCTCCAGCGTTTCATCCTCTACGGCGCGTTTGCGGCGAATGCCAGCGGTATCGATGATGTTGTAGCGGCCGCCGCTGATGCTTTCAAAACGCGTGTCAATCGCATCGCGGGTGGTGCCGGGGATATTGCTGACCATCACGCGTTCTTGTCCCAGCAGACGATTGGTCAGGCTGCTCTTGCCCACGTTGGGACGGCCGACAAGCGCCAGCTGGATTTCGTGCATGCCGTCTTCTTCGTCTTCTTCGTCAGGATCAACCGGCGGAAGATTCTTTACGATTTCATCCAGCAGATCGCCAAGCCCCAGCATGTTGGCGGCAGAAATGCCGATAGGATCACCAAGGCCAAGAGCGTAATACTCATAAAGAACGTCGTTAAGACCGGCATAGTCAAGCTTGTTGACGACAAGCAGGACCGGCTTGCGCGTGCGGCGAAGCATGACGGCAACCTCTTCGTCGTCATTGGTCAGACCGTCGCGAGCGTCACAGAAAAAGCAAATAACATCTGCCATTTCGATGGCCATTTCTGCCTGATGACGCATCTGGGAAAGCAGGACATCGTCGCTGCGCGGATCGATGCCGCCGGTGTCAATCATGGTGAACTCGCGACCGGTCCATTCAACATCAGCGTAGATACGGTCGCGCGTGACGCCGGGAATATCCTCGACGATCGCAACGCGGTGACCGGCGATTTTATTGAAGAAAGTAGATTTGCCTACGTTGGGACGGCCAACGATTGCAACAAGCGGTTTGTTTTTCATGTTAACTCCTTTTGAGAGATCAATCTTTATTATGTCCAATCAGCGCGGCAAACAGTGCATCGCCGCGGTTGGGAACAATCTGCACAGGGATATTCACCTGCCGGCGGAAATCATCAATGCTCATGTCATCCAGGAACAGATCGCCTTCTGCACGCAGCGTGACAGAGCACAGGAGAATTTCATCAGCCTGCGATGCGTCGATCTGCGAGAGAATATCCTTGCCTGTCAGCAGGCCGGTGACAGTCACCGTTTCTCCGAAGAAGTGATTACGGATGGGAACAACCTGAACAGATACGCCTTCGGGTGCATATTTTTCAGTCCATGCACGCATATACGGTGCAATGCTTTGACCACAGGGGATCAACACACGGCGCGGACGAGCGGGCTGTGTGTTTTCTTTCGCCGCGCGAATCAGCGAGGTCAGGAATTTACGCATCAAGCCAACGCCGTTTTCAATCTGAGGGAAGCCTTCGTAATAATCCTCATCGGGAATATCACGCCCGGCAATGCAAAGCAATTCATCGGAAGGGAAGACAAAGCGCGTGCCAAGCGTTTGAAGGCAATGTTCCTGCCACTTTTCGCAGACAGACAGCACTTCGTTGGCGCCTTCGCGGGTGAATGCAGTGAGCGGATAAAGATGCTCGCGGAACTTTGTCAAACCGACGGGAACAAGCGCAGCGCTTTGGGCAGCGGGTGCAAGATCGGTCAGCGTTTTCAGCGTATTTTCAAGCATCTTTCCATCGTTCAAGCCGGGGCAAAGGACGATCTGGCAATGGAAGCGGATACCATGTTCTTTGAGCGCCGTCAGCCGATCGAGAATCTTTGCCGCCTGCGGGTTGCGCATCATTTTAACGCGAACGTCGGGATCGGTTGCATGAACAGAAATATACAGCGGGCTTACTTTGCGGCGCAGAATGCGTTCAAACTCTTCGTCGTCCACATTGGTCAGCGTAATAAAATTGCCCATCATCAGCGACATGCGCCAGTCGTCATCTTTGACGTAGAGCGTCTTGCGGCAGGCAGGAGGCATCTGATCGATGAAACAGAAAACGCATTTGTTTTTGCAGATGCGCGGACGCGTGACCATGCTATCGCCAAAGCTGAGGCCAAGTGCAGTGCCGGCAGGTTTGACCAATTCCACTCGCCAGTCACGCCCATCCTCTTTACGCACATGCAAAATGAGATGGCGTTTTCCGGACAGCGCCTGATAGTCAATCTGATCGATAAGCTCTTCGTTGTTAATGGATAACAGCGTGTCACCGGCGCGCAATCCGTGCCGCCAGGCAGGACTTGTCTCAGCCACGGCTGTGATTAAATGTTCCAAGGTTCAAAATCCTCCTCATCATACCTTAGTATTATCCTATAATTGGACGATATTGTCAAGAAAACGAGGGGGATAAGCCACAAAATTGCCTGAGTTTCTACAATGAAAAAGCGCCCACAGGGCGCTTAAGATGCTTTTACGGTGAGAGTGTACCAAGAAGAGTGCCAGGGGAATAGCTGCCAAGTGCATAATAACCGTCAACTTCTTCGGTATCACAGGAACCGTTTGCATAAATCTCATAATCGGTACCGCTGACCAATTGTTCACAGGCAAAGATAACGCAGGAATACTTCTTGGGAGATTTGAAGGTGAGCATTTCTTCGCCGCTCTTATTCCTGATATGCAAAAGCGTATCGGCAGCCATGTTGCAGGTAAAGGCCAGCATGCTGATGTCTCCGCTTGCGGTAACAGCCTGTGCCATGCCGGAGCTGCCGCTTGCAAGAAGGGTGCCGCCGCTTACGGTAAATACGCCGTCATAATCCAGTGCGCCGTTTGCGCCGCTTGTCGGGCCGTACACAATCATAAGGCCGGCCGTCATTTCGGCGGAACCGTTTACATCGATACCGTCGCCATTGCAATTGACCAATACATATCCGCCGCTCATCAGCAGCGTACCGTTGGTGGTAGAAAGAAAACCCATACCGCCTCGGCTGCCGCCGGAGCCATCGCTGTCATTGGCGCTTGTATCCTTCTCGCCGCCGGCCGCATTGATGCCGTCGTCGGATGCATACAGCCTCGTTTCACCGCCGCTGATCTGCAAATCGGCAGCCTCGAGACCTTCGTAGCTCTGGCTGACAAGAATATCACCACCCTGGAGATAAAGAGCGTTGTCTGCGTGGATGCCATCATCGCCGCTGGCGAGAATCATTTGTCCGCCGGAAATAGTCATATCAAGATCGGAATGCAGCGCGTCATCCTTGCAATCAGCAGTAATGCTGCCGCCGCTGATGATAATATTGGTTGATGACTTAAGGCCTTTCGCACTCTGTGCAGATTCGTCGCTGGCGGAATTTCTTTTATCCATATCCCAGCCTTTTCCGCCGCCCCAGCCGCCGCGCGTCATGTCGTCATTACGCACGCTGTTGCCGCTGCCGGCGCCGCCACCTGTCTTTATCTGTATTTCGCCGCCGGAAACTGTTAACGTATTATAGGCCTGAAGAGCATCGAGCGTTGCATCAATGAAAACTTTTCCGCCGCTGACAGTAATAAAGCCTTTTCCTTCTTTTTCTTCATTGTTGCTGCGGATGCCGTCGGCGCCGGCTGAAATCTGCACCTGACCGCCGGAAATGCTGACCGAGTCCTTACCGCGCATGCCGTCGTCCGTAGCACTGATAAACAGATTGCCGGAAAGGACTTCGATATCATCGCGGCAGTTAATTGCTTTTCCGCCATGACAGGTGATATACATGCTGCCGCTGGCTTTGAATTTGAGATCCGCTTTACTGAAAAGCGCAGCATCATAGGCGCCATCGGTATTGAGGACATCTTCGAGAAAAGTACAGCTCAGCACGTTTATGCTGTTATCGGCAAGTGAAATCGTTACATTTTTACCGGCTGCAATAATCAGCAAAGGACTATCATTCATATTCGTCAAAGTAACGCCGTTCAGGATCAGTGAAACTTTCTCAGTATCAGCGGAATCAATAAGAATCTGACCGAAGAAAGAGCCTGAAAGATAATAAGAGCCGCTTTGATTGATCGTTAACGTGTTATCGCCGAGCACAGCGCCGCTTCCGGTGATCTGCGCTGTGTCGTTGTTCAAGATAATTACGGTATCTTTTGCCGAGGGGGTATACTTTTCATTTGCAATGCCTTCGGTGGGAAACGCCTCCGAAGAAACCGGTGACAATACTGATTCGCCCAAAGCAGCCGACATAAAAATAATGCAGCACAGCAGCAAGGATGTTAGTTTGCGCATGAGCACACCTCCTTCGTTGTTAGTAATATTATATCTGCCAAAAATGAATGAACTGTGAATGAAACTCAATTATTCGATGATTACGCCAAGAAGAGAGGCAATATAGGGTGCTTGCTCTGCAGAAATTCTTGCGCCCTTCAGTTCCACAAACGTATCGGACAAAAGAATTCCGTCAACATTGCAGGACGACAGATCGCAACCCTTCAGCGGCGTTTTGAAAAAGTTGCTTTGCCTGAAATCTACATCAACGAATTTACTCTGCCGAAGCTTCACTTCAGAAAATGCACATTCGCGCAGATCGCAAACAGACATGAAACAATGATCCAGTAAAGCATGGGTGAGATTGATATATCGGCAGGGCGTTTCATTGATTCCGGTTTGCCTCAGCGTAGCATTTTCAAAGTCTGCGCCATCGGCTTTGCAATGCTGAATGGCACATTCTTTCCAATAACTATCTTTAAAACAGCAATTGGAAAAATCACAGCCGTACATTGTTACATTGATAAACGAAGCATGCGAAAAGTCGCAGGCAACGAATCGACATTTTTCAAAGGTTACAAGACTGAAATCCAGCTTTTCTCCGCAGAAATCAGCAAGAGTTTCACCGGAGAAAGTTCTTTTTTCAACAAACTGCTCTTCGTCTTTTGCCCGTGTCAGTACATCAAGCAAGCTGCTCATCTGTATCCTCCGTGTCGCATTGCGGATCATCTTCATCCAGCCAGTGATCCAAGGCATCCTGCTGCGCAGAAAGATAGGCGCGCAGCAGATGAAGATCCTGATTGTTGAACAGGGGATTTCTTTCAACGCGTACGGGGGCCTGGAGGCTGTCGCGCAAAAGGGCATCTGTGCCGACATACAGTTCGTTAGCGATGAGGATCAGGGTATCGAGGCTTGGAACGCGGGTGCCGCGTTCAATATGACCGTAATAGGAACAGGAGAGATTGACTCTTTCAGACATCTGCTTTTGCGTGAGACCTCTTTCCTGACGCTTGCGGCGGATTCTTCTTCCGAGGGCTTCGTAATTGAGCATGGGGTGTACCTTCTTTCTGCAAATTTTGACAATATCATACACAAAAAAATGCGAAATGTAAAGAAAATGCTTCTATCAGTACCTGTTAGAAATCATGAACCAGCTTTTCTATTTTCGTAATCAAAAGGAAATATGGTTGTAATGTGTTTCCGTCGGCATAAAAATGATTTTTGCAAAAAAAGTGAGCAAAAAAGCCAAGAAAGTGTTGACAAACAACCGTTACATTACTATAATATTGTCGTTCATGATTGGAGGGATAGGCTTGTTGCTGGATGTATCGCGCGCCATGCGCACACCGGGAGAGGCTTTTTCTTTTGTTCATCATGAGCAAATTCCGCCGCAGGATATATGCGGCGAAAAGGTGTCGTACGACGAACCGGTGGTTCTCGAAGGCCATTTTTCCATGTCCGGGGAAAACCTGACAATCGAAGGTGAATTGCGCGCCACGGCCCACTCCCGTTGCTGCAACTGCCTCGAGCCTGCCAAGGTTGATCTGTGCGTGCCCTTCTCCGAAGTGTTCACGCGTCTTGACAGATTCACCGAAGTGGAAGATGACGACCCTGACCGTCTGGTGTTTACCGGCTCCAAGGTGGAGCTTAGTCACCTGACGCTCACGCTCGCCTTGCTTGATCTGCCGATCCGCTTCCTTTGCAAGGAGGATTGCGACGGCTACAAGTATATGGCGCCTAACATGAATGCATTCCACCAGACGGAAGCTCCTAAAAAAGAGAATCCCTTCTCGGTGCTGCAACAATTGCTGACTAAGGATCAGAAAGATCAGGAGGTATAATCATGGCTCTCCCCAAAGGAAAAATTTCCAAGGCTCGTAAGCATTCCCGCCAGGCCAATTGGAAGCTCACCCTTCCCGCTATCGTCACCTGCCCCCAGTGCCACAAGAAGATGCTGGCTCACCGCGTCTGCAAGAACTGCGGCTACTACAAGGGCGTTGCCGTTGTTGCGCACGAAGAGAACTAAGCGTATCCATACATAACTTGGCCCTTTGACAAAGAGGAGTACGCGCGTTAAAGCCATCAGAGAGAGCGGTTCATTGGCTGAAAGGCCGCTTGGGCAGATTCGGCGGAAGGTCGCTTTTGAGGGCGGCAGGTGAATTGAGTAGCTTGCCCGTTTAGCGCGCGTTACTGTGCCAAGAGGCGGTATTTATATACCGTAAAGCAAGGTGGTACCACGGGTCGCTCCGTCCATGCATTTGGACGGAGCGGCTTTTGTATTTACTGAAATAATTCTGGAAGGAGTTGTATTGCAATGAGCAACGAAAACTTCACGATGGAAAAAACATATAATCCGCAGGCGATTGAAGCCGAAACCTACAAGAAGTGGGAGGAAAGCGGATCCTTTAAGGCGGAACGTGTGGAGGGCAAAAAGCCTTTCACAATCGTTATGCCGCCGCCCAATATCACCGGCCAGCTGCACATGGGCCACGCCATGGACGGCACGCTGCAGGATGCTTTAACGCGCTATCACCGCATGAAGGGTGATCCTACCCTGTGGCTGCCCGGTACCGACCATGCTTCTATTGCGACCGAAGTAAAGGTTGTAGAGAAGCTGGCCAAGGAAGGCATCAAGAAAAGCGATATCAGCCGTGAGGAATTCCTCAAGCACGCCTGGGCGTGGAAAGAAGAATACGGCGGCCGCATCTCCCGTCAGCTGCGCCGCATGGGCGCCAGCTGCGACTGGAGCCGTGAACGCTTCACGATGGATGAGGGCTGCTCCAAAGCCGTCCGCGAAGTGTTCGTGCGCCTGTACGAAAAGGACATCATCTATCGCGGCAACCGTCTGGTCAACTGGTGCCCCTGCTGCAACACCTCCATTTCCGATGCTGAAGTGGAGTACGAAGAAAAAGAGGGCAATTTCTGGCATCTTCTCTATCCTGTGAAGGAGACGGGCGAAACGCTGGAACTGGCTACCACGCGTCCTGAGACGATGCTGGGCGATACTGCCGTTGCGGTAAACCCTGCCGATCCGCGCTATGCGCATCTGCACGGCTGCCATGTCATTCTGCCGCTGGTGAACCGCGAGATTCCCATCGTATGCGACGAGCATGCCGACATGGAAAAGGGGACCGGCGTTGTTAAGATTACGCCTGCGCACGACCCCAACGACTTCGAAGTAGGCCAGCGTCATAATCTGCCCATCGTGCGCGTGTTCACTTATGACGGTCACATGACATGCGCTGCCGATGCGGCTGCTTCTGAGGAAATCTTTAATTCCGGCAAGGCGACCGTCAACGAGCCTCATGTGCTGGACTGCGGCAAATACGCCGGCATGACCACCATGGAAGCGCGCAAGGCGATTGTTGCCGATCTGACCGCGCTCGGTTTGCTCAAATCCATTGAGCCTCTCAAGCACGAAGTCGGCACCTGCTACCGCTGCCACAATGTGGTTGAGCCCATGGTTTCCAAGCAGTGGTTCGTTAAGATGGAGCCGCTGGCCAAGCCCGCTATCGAAGCCGTGCGTGATGGCAGGACTAAATTTGTGCCCGATCGTTTCAGCAAGACCTATTACAACTGGATGGAGAACATCCGCGACTGGTGCATCTCCCGCCATCTGTGGTGGGGCCATCGCATTCCTGCGTGGTACTGCGAGGATTGCGGAGAAGTGCTCGTCACCCGCGAAGATCCCACTGTATGCCCGAAGTGCGGCAGCAAGCACCTGACGCAGGATGAGGACGTGCTGGATACCTGGTTCTCTTCCGCGTTGTGGCCCTTCTCCACGCTGGGTTGGCCGGATAACACCGAGGATCTCAAGTATTTCTATCCCACCAGCACGCTGGTTACGGGTTATGATATCATCTTCTTCTGGGTTGCCCGCATGATTTTCAGCGGCCTGGAGCAGATGGGCGACGTGCCCTTTGACACTGTGCTGATCCACGGTCTCGTCCGTGACGAACTGGGCCGCAAGATGAGTAAGTCTCTTGGCAACGGCATTGATCCGCTGGAAGTGATCGATCAGTATGGTGCCGACGCGCTGCGCTTCTCGCTGTGCATGGGCATCAGCCCGGGTAACGACACCCGTTACTCCACTACCAAGCTGGAATCCGCCCGCAACTTTGCCAACAAGGTGTGGAATGCCAGCCGCTTCGTGCTGATGAATCTCG
>JAZQXQ010000295.1:0-15182 GCA_045632965.1 Clostridia bacterium | reverse complement strand
AACGTGCAGAAGGTGCTCGTCGGCCGCGAAATCACCTCCGCGCCCAAGGTTCTGCTCACCGCCTATGCCGTGCGCGGCCTTGATATCAACTCCTCCTATACCATTTACAATCTGATCAACGACCAGAAAAAGCGCGGCGTGGCGGTTGTCTACGTGGGCGAGGATCTGGACGTGCTGGTTGAACTGTGCGACCGCATCCTGGTGTTGTGCGGCGGCAAGGTCAGTGGTATTATCCCCGGCCGCGGCGCGGACAAGCGCGAGATCGGCATGATGATGACCCGTGCGGGAGGAACCAAAGATGAGTGAAACCAAGAGAGAACCGCTTTTCCATATTTCCAAACGCGCTGACATGCCCTGGTACAAGGCGTGGCTGATCCGCGGCGTAGCCATCGTGCTTGCGCTGTGCACCTGCGCTGTCATTTGTCTGATGCTCACGGGCGAAAACCCGCTGCAGATTTATGACACCATGATCAAGGGCGCCTTTGGCAGCAACCGCAAAACGTGGGTGACCTTCCAGAATGTTGCCATGCTGCTGTGCATTTCGCTGGCTATCACGCCCGCCTTCAAGATGCGCTTCTGGAATCTGGGCGGCGAGGGTCAGGCGCTGATGGGCTGCCTTGCGTCGGCTGCCTGCATGATCCTGCTGCGCGACGTTATGCCCAACTGGCTGATCATCGTGTGCATGATCGTCACCAGTATCATCGCCGGCGCTGTATGGGGCCTGATCCCGGCGCTGTTCAAGGCCAAGTGGAACACCAACGAAACGCTCTTCACCCTGATGATGAACTACGTGGCCACGCAGCTGGTGGCGTATTTCTGCATCTTCTGGGAATCGCCCAAGGGCTCGGGCAAGATCGGCATCATCAATCAGAAAACGCAGCTGGGTTGGCTGCCCAAGATCGGCGGTCAGCAGTACATGCTCAATATCATCGTGGTATTGGTGCTGTGCGCGCTGCTCTTCCTCTATCTTTACTACACCAAGCACGGCTATGAAATCTCCGTCGTGGGCGAAAGCCAGCGCACGGCGCGCTATGTGGGCATCAAGGTGGAATGGGTGATCATCCGCACCATGCTTATCTCCGGCGCTTTGTGCGGCATCGCGGGCTTTTTGCTCACCGCCGGCACCAACCATACACTGACCACAACGCTGGTGGACGGCCGCGGCTTCACTGCCGTTATGGTATCGTGGCTGGCCAAGTTCAACCCCATCTTCATGATCCTCACCAGCTTCCTGCTCGTCTTCTTCGAGCGCGGCGCGGGCGATATTTCCAGTAAATTCGGCCTCAACCAGTCGTTCGCGGATATCATTTCGGGCGTGATTCTCTTCTTCATCATCGGCAGCGAATTCTTCATCACCTACAAGATCGCCTTCCGCAAGCACGCCGTAAAGGAGGAAAAGCTGCATGTTTGATATCATTTCGTTCATTCCCCGCGCGGTGGTGCAGGGCATTCCGCTGCTGTTTGGCAGCACGGGCGAAATCCTCACCGAAAAGAGCGGCAACCTGAATCTCGGTATCCCCGGCATCATGTATGTGGGCGGCATCTGCGGCGTCATCGGCGCATTCTTCTATGAAAACTCGCTGGCGAGCAAGGCGGATATGAACGGCTTCCTGGCGGTTGCCATCCCGCTTTTCTGCTGCCTGCTGGGTTCGCTGCTGATGGGCCTTCTCTACTGCTTCCTCACGGTTTCCCTGCGTGCCAATCAGAACGTGACCGGCCTTGCCATGACGACGTTCGGCGTTGGTATCGGCAACTTCTTCGGCGGCTCGCTGATCAAGCTGTCGGGCGCGGAGGTTCCCTCCATCGCGCTGTCGGGCACCAGCTATTATTTCCATCGTCCGCTGTTTGCCGGCGGCATGGGCTGGTTCGGCGATATCTTCCTCTCCTACGGCTTCATGGTGTATCTGGCGATCGCCATCGCGCTGCTGGTGGCCTATATCATGCGCCGCACGCGCACGGGACTGCACCTGCGCGCCGTGGGTGAAAACCCCAACACCGCCGACGCTGCCTCCATCAACGTCACCCGCTACAAGTACGTTGCCACCTGCCTTGGTGCGATGATCGCCGGCATGGGCGGCCTCTACTACGTGATGGACTACGCCAGCGGCGTATGGTCCAACAACGCCTTTGGTGACCGCGGCTGGCTGGCGATTGCGCTGGTTATCTTCACCATCTGGCGCTCTAACGTGGGCGTGTTCTCCTCCATCCTCTTTGGCGGCCTTTACATCCTGCACATGTACATCCCCACCGGCGCCAATCCCGCCGTGAAGGAGCTGTACAAGATGCTGCCCTACGTGGTCACCATCATCGTGCTGTGCTTCACCAGCCTGCGCAAAAAACGCGAGGATCAGCCGCCGCAGAGCCTGGGCCTTCCCTATTTCCGAGAAGAAAGATAACAACCAACAAAAAAGAAGCGGCAGATGCCGCTTCTTTTATTTATTGCGCTCCAGATATTCCTGCAGCATGTTCATTTCCGAATACGCTGCCAGCGCGACCGACAATTGGTGATTGCTTTCGATTGTCACCGCTTCGCCATCAATAATGAGGTTCTCGTATGCGCTGCGCGGGAGAATCTGAAAGGTCGCCGTTTGGGTGATTCCCGAATAAATCACCGACAGGCACGCGTGCTCAAACGCCAGCAGTTCCTCCTCTATCAGGCTCTCTGTGTTGTAAAAATAAGGGAGCAGCTGACTTTGCGCCACAATTTCTTCGCCGGCGAAGCCGTCATAGCCCGCCGCGCCAAGCGATTTTTGCCAGTCGGCGTAGGCTGCCGTGTGGTTGTTGATCGCATCCCACGCCGGCAGGGTATACGCCACAAAGTCGATCGGACGAAAATCCAGCATATAGGCCGCCGCGCGGTCGCCGATCATGCACACGCTCACCGCGCAATTGTCGCTCACCAGCCAGTAATAAAAGTGGTCGTACTGCACGCGCGACGCGGCGCGCACATAATACAGGGATGGCATGCCCGCGCAGTATTCTTCCAGCGAGTCGGTGTGCCGGATGTCGTATGCCTCGCCCATGCTCTGCGTAAAAGCGTCATAATACGCCTGCACCTCCGCCGGGATCGCGCCTTCGGCCGCGGCAAAACAGGGCAGCAGCAGGGCGCACAAAAGCGCAAAAATCCTTCTCATCACACGCATCCTTTCTTACTTTGATACCAGCACCGCGCGCACGGGCGCGCCGTCGCAGCCGGCAAGCAGCATCGGCGCGGCAAAGAGCGTATATTCGCCCGCCGGCACATGCTGCAAAGCTGCGCCTTCCAGCACCGCTATCTCGCTTTCCAGCAGGATGCGGTGCACCGCGCGGTCGCCCACGCTTTGGCCTTCCACGCCGACGAAGAGCACCTGCTTGTCTAAAAGCAGCCGCGCTGTCGTTTCGTCGATCATATCGCAATTTTTAAACAGCACGCGCGGCAGATAGATCTGCCAACGCTTTTCCTCGTCCTGCCAGTCGATCACCTGCGACTCGCCGATGCACTTGTGAAGCGCCACCTCGTCCATGCCCTTGCCGCCTTTGATGCGGTGAATGGGCGCATCCATGTGCGTGCCGGCGTGCACCTGCAAGGTGATTTCCGTCACCGTGGAGGAATCGCCCTTTTCAAAATCCTTGATCCGCCGGAACGCGGGCTGCGGATCGCCGGGATACACGCGTGCAGAAAAGACCTCCTGCGTGATATCGTACATCATTTTACTTCCTCCACCGCTGCGCGATATAATACAGCGCCGCATCGCCCTTAGGATCAAGATACAGCTTCTTTTCAAGCTTTATGACATACTCCTTGCCTGCTTCAACATCGGCTATTTTCAGCCCCTCTGCCAGCGATGCGGACATACACAGCAGGCATACAAGCATCCATGCCAACAGCTTTTTCATATATTTCTCCTTTGCGGTTTTTCTTTATTATACCAGCAAAACGGGCAGAAAAAAAGGCCTTCTTTGCAGAAGACCTTTTTGCTGTTTTGATGGGGAAGCAGACAGGCGGTGAGCCATTCTGCCGGCAGCCTTATTTCATGCCGTTGTAGGTGAAGGCGGCGATGATCTTCTGGCTGGCGAAGAGGTAGATGACCAGCACGGGGCCGACCAGCAGCACGTTGGCCGCCATGACCTGGTTCCAGCGGTTACCAACGTCGGCGTCCTGCACGCGCTCGATGTACATCGTCAGCGGGCGGTACTTATCGTTGTTGGTCATAACCAGCGGCCAGAAGTAGCTGTTCCACGTGCCGATGAAGGAGAACAGGCACAGCGTGATCAGCGCGGACTTGGCGATGGGCAGCATGATGCGGGTGACGATCTGCAGTTCGGTCGCGCTGTCAAGACGCGCGCTCTCCAGCAATTCATCGGGCACCTGCTTGAAGGCCTGACGCATCATGAAGATACCAAATACGCTGCAGCCGTGGGGGATGATCTGCGGCCAGAGGGAAGGAATCATACCCATCTTGGCCATCAGCATGTAGATCGGCACGTAGGTACAGGTGCCGGGGATCATCATAGCGCTGATGATAACCGCCCAGGCCAGGCCCTTGCCGATGAACTGGCGCTTGGCGAACGCATACGCCGCGGGAACCATGACCAGGCACTGCAGCACCACAACGGCTATCGTTACGGTGACGCTGTTGATCGCATATTGCTTGAAGCTGATGCCCATGTTGAAGATGGCGGAATACGCTTCAACGGTAAAGTTCTTCGGCCACAGCGTGGGCGGAACCTGAATGGACTCACCGTAGGTCTTGAAGGAGGTGATGAACATCCAGTAGAAGGGGAAGACGAAAATGATAACGCACGCAAGCTTGAACAGGTCGCTCACAAGATTGGGCAGATAGTTGACAAAACGACGCTTAATCTGAGACAACTGCATTTTGTTTCCTCCTTCCTTACTGATAATGGACTTTCTTTTCAAGGCCCTTGAAGTCAAGCAGGGTGATGAGCATCAGGATGATCGTCAGCACAATGCTGGCCGCAGCGCCCAGGCCCAACGTATTGTTGGTCTCAAAGGCGTTATCGTAGATGAACATACACACCGTCTTGGTGGCGATACCGGGGCCGCCGCCCGTCATCTTACGCACGGATTCGAACACCTTGAAGGAATTCGTGGTCATGGTGATGAGCATGAGGAAAATCTGGGGGGAGATCATGGGCAGCGTGATCTTGAAGAAGGTCTTGAGGCTGCTGGAATTGTCCAGCTCCGCGGCCTCGTAGATTTCGCCGGGGATGGACTTGATGGCCGACAGGAAGATCAGCGCATGGTGGCCGATGGCCGACCAGGTGTTCATGATCATAACGCACATCATGGCCGTGGACGAGCCCAGCCAGTTGTGCTTGTTAAAGCCGAAAATCTTGATCACGCCGTTCATGATACCGCTGGCCTCGGGGCTGAAAATCCATTTCCACATGAAGGCGCTGCAGATGGTGGCAACCAGGTGAGGCGTGAAGAAGCAGGTCTGCGCAAAGTTGTTGATCTTGCGGGACTTCTGCAGCCACACGGCAAAGATAACCGACAGCGACAGACAGATAGGCACGTACATCAGCACGTAGCCGGCGGTGTTCTTCAGCGTCGTCATGAATTCGGGACGCTTGAAGAGGATATCCACATAGTTCTGGATGCCGCGGAAGGTCTTGTAGGGGTTGGTGATGTTGCCGCGGTACAGGCTCAGGTGGATCAGGTTACCCATGGGGTAGAAGGTGAAAACAGCCAGGAAGAACAGGGCAGGAAGCACCAGCGCCCAGGAGAACGCCTGGTAGCGGATAAACTTGCCGTCCAGCTTACGCTTGGCCTTGCGCCGCAGGGTCAGATCAGACATTGCTCATTCCTCCCGCATTCTTGAGCAGCTGCGCAACCTTTTCTTCGTTGCCGGGCTTGCGGATGCGCTGGCCTTCGGTATCGAAGAAGTACAGATGCTCGTCGTTTACGCTGACAAAGATCTTTTCGCCCATGTTGAAGTTGGGCTTGTCGGTCTTGACCATGAAGGTGTAATCGCCGCAGCTGATCTTATAGAGCGTTTCGCTGCCCAGCATTTCGCGGGTGAGGATTTCGCCCTTGTGGGTGTAGCCGCCCTGCGCCGCTTCGTAGGAGAGCTTGGCCTTTTCGGGACGGAAGCCCATCTTGTTACCGTCGGGCATTTCCACGATGTTCATGGGCGGGGTGCCGATGAACTGCGCGGTGAATACGTTGTTGGGATCGTTGTAGATATCCTCGGGAGAGGCTTCCTGCATGATCTGCCCCTTATCCATCAGCACGATCACGTCGGCCATGGACATGGCTTCCACCTGGTCATGGGTAACGTAGACGAAGGTGGTCTTGAGTCGGTTGTGCAGCTCGATCAGCTCGGTACGCATCTGCACGCGGAGCTTGGCGTCCAGGTTGGAGAGCGGCTCGTCCATCAGGAAGACGGCGGGCTTTTTGACCATGGCGCGGGCCAGGGCGATGCGCTGGCGCTGGCCGCCGGACAGCGTGCCGGGCTTGCGGTCGAGGTACTCGGTCAGGCCTACAACCGCGGCGTATTCCTTGATCAGCTGTTCGCGCTCAGCCTTGGGAACCTTCTTGTTCTTCAGACCGAATTCAATGTTCTCGCGCACGGTCATCGTGGGGTAGATGGCGTAGTTCTGGAACACCATGGCGATATCGCGCTTGGCGGGCGCCACGTCGGTGATTTCCTTGCCGTCCATGTAGATGTGGCCGGAGGTGGCGGGGCCAATGCCGGCGATCATGCGAAGCAGAGTGGTCTTGCCGCAGCCGGACGCGCCAACCAGAACGGTGAATTTGCCATCCTGAATGGTCAGGTCCAGATCTTCGATGATGCGGGCCTTATCGAAGAATTTGCACACTTTTTCAAAACGAATTTCAGCCATGTGTCTCACGCTCCAAAGAAATTAGTAGTTTACATTGCTTAAGTCAGATGCAGATACGCTGCATTTGATTTAAACAATGCGTATCGGGAATTGAAGGTGTCCGGATGCAGCCCAAAGGCTGCATCCGGACAGGGATGTTACATGTTATTTCTGTTTTTTTCAGAAATTACAGCAGATGAGCGTTGTCATCCAGCATCTTCTGGATGGCTTCATCGATGGTCATGTTGCGTTCGGTAACCAGAGCGCCAACGATGTTGGAAACGTTGGTCTTGTACTCGGTCAGGTCAACCCAGAAGGGCATTTCTTCGCAGATACCCCAGGCCAGCTGATCGTAAGCCAGCTTGTAGCCGGGATTTTCGGCCCAGTAAGCCTGCATGTCGGCGTTTTCGACAACAGTCTTGGTGGAGGGCAGGTAACCGGAAGCGATGGCTTCCTTGGCGATGCGCTCGTCAGACAGCAGGAACTTCATGAATTCCCAACCAGCCTGCTTGACTTCGTCGGTGTTGTTGTCCAGCAGAGCGATGCAGCCGCCGCCGATGGCAACAGCGGGATTCTCCAGGTCATACACGGGGAAGTAAGCAACGCCCAGTTCGATGCCCATTTCCTTGCAGGCGGGAACGAGGTTGCCCAGCGTGGAGCAGGAGCCCAGGAAGGCGCCCAGCATGCCCTGAGCCAGACGCTCAGAGGTGGACAGAGCTTCGGAAGTGGGAGTACGGCACCAGCCCTCGTCGATCCAGCCCAGCCAGTCGGTCAGGATCTTCTTCATGTTGCCGTCCTTCAGGCACTCGGCGGAGCCGCCGTCGCCCAGGGAGGAGCCCAGCTGATACAGCATGGAGCCCTGCAGGTAGGTGATGTCGTTGGTCAGTTCGAAACCGTAGGTCAGAACTTCGCCGTTAGCGTCAACCTTGTACATGGCCTTGCAGAACTCAACCATTTCAGCAATGGTCTTGGGAGCTTCGGTCATGCCAACGGAGTCGGCCAGGGTCTTGTTGTAGAAGAACAGGGGAGTGGAGCGGATGTAGGGCAGGGAGTACACAGCGCCATCCGCGTTGCCGGCGGTGTAGAAGATACCGTCGAAGAAGCGGGAGGTATCCCAGTTGTCCGCAGCGATGTAGGGAGCGAGGTCAACGGTCAGGCCGTCGTCCATCAGGATGGCGTTACGAACGCCGGAGGTAACGACCACAGTGGGCTGTTCGCCGGAAGCGGCGGCCATCTGGGTCTTGGTCTGCAGGGTGCCGTAGCCGCCGATGTAGACTTCTTCGACCACGATGTTCTTTTCAGCACCGATGGTGGCGTTGAAGGTGTCAACGGCGTCCTTGGTGATTTCGTAATGCGCGCCCGAGCCGCGGCTGTGCCAGAAGATGACCTTGGTGGGTTCTTCGGCGATGGCGAAGCTGGACATGGAAGCGAGCATCAGCAGAGCCATCATGAGAGCAACGAGTTTCTTCATAGAGGTTTCCTCCTTTTAATATGTTTAAGCGGCCATAACCGCTTAAATACGATTTAATTGCTTGTGCATATTTTAGCCTGATTTCCTGTTTCTGTCAAGCGAGGCAGTCCGACGCGCGATCGATATACTCAATCAGCTGCTGGATGAGCTTGTTATCCTTGTTGTGCGCCAGCCACGCCACGGCAAACTTCCGTTCGCGGTTGAAGAGCATGATCTGCCCGTACATGCCGCCCTTGCCCATCAATCCGGAGGACGAACGGATGTGCAGTTCATACTCATTGCTGATGGCCTTGCGCACCCAGCACTTGCTCAAAAGCTGCTGCCCCTGCCACATGCCGTCCTGCATATACAGCGCCGCCAGCTTCACCATATCACGGGAATTGATGTACAATCCCGTCGCGCCCATGGGATGATCGTGCGGGCAGTGGCTCCACGCCACCTCGCTGAACTTGAGCGGCTGGAAGAGCCGTCTGTTGAGGAAAACATCCGCCGGTTCTCCGCTGACGGCGGCAATCAGGCGGCTGAGCAGATAAAAAGCTGCGTCGCTGTACTGAAAATGCTGCCCGGGCAGATAGGCGATGGGGTGGTGGAACACCATATCCAGATAATCATCCGTGGGGTAGCTGAGCACATCCTCCACGTCGATATCCAGAAAACCCTTGCCAAAGCCCAGTTTATGCGTCAGCGCATTTTCCACCGTGGCGATCTTCCACACGGGATCGGCATCCCTGGGGATGAGCGAACCCATATAATGGCTGATGGGCTTTTTCACATCGATCAGGCCGTCGTCGTGCAAAAGGCCGATGCCTGTCATAATAAATGCCTTGGCGACGGAGTAGCAGTTGCTGCAGTTGTTACAGGGCTGAAAACGATGCTCCTGTATCTCCCCGTCCCTATAAAAGGCGATACTGTACAGATTGATTCCCAGCTTTTCTATGTCCGGAATCATATTTTCAAGGCGCATTTCATTCTTCCTTACAGCATAATGTGCTTGAATATATTATAATGCAGCCCGTACAGATATGTAAATTGCGAAAAGCAGCATAATTATTGCAAAAAACGCGCCACGGCCGCAAAACGGCCGTGGTTGCTCACGTTTTTATTGCAATTATCGCCTTGTTATGCCCATTTTTGTTATTTTTTGTCAGGATTTTTGCAGTATTCTTCCCACTTTACCTTGCAAATATCGTACACTTTCTGATCAATCTCGGGGTTGCCCTTGGAATAGCTGGGCAGCAGTTGATCGCCCGCAGCCTTGGGATCGGTGCAGCGCAGGTCGTGACGGTATATATCGCGCACCGCGGGATCGCGCAGATCGGGGATCTCCTTGGGCGCGCCGCCCTCCAGCACGGACAGATAGCCGAAGAACCCGCACAGCCACATGTCCACGGCCTCGTAAACATTAACGATATCGGCTTCCTTGCTGCCGTTCATGTATTCCACCGCGTAATAGAGGCAGATGTAATCGCTGCCGCCGTGGCCGTGCTTTTCGCCCTTGCGCGAGAGCTCATCCTCCGCGAGATGCCCGATGGGCGCATTCACGCTCACGCCCTCCACCTGATCGAGGTTTTCATACACCTGATTCATCGCCCCCGCCTGCGCATCCTCGCGCGCCGTTTCCATGCGGCCCTTGCTGCCGTAGACGGAGTACCAGATGGAATCCTTGCTGCAGCCCAGCCCGTGCAGGCTTTTGACCACCGCGCCGTTTTCCAGCGTGACCAGCTCGATGGCGGTATTGCCGGCCTTTGCGCCCATGCGGGCCATGCGCGCATTGAAGGGGCATTCAACGCCCACCACTTTTACCGGGCGCATGCCCGTGATGTGCAAAAGCGGGCCTACGGAATGCGTGCAGTAGAAAAACGCCGAAATATTATTGCGCCAGTGATTTTTGTCGCCGTAGGTGATCTTGGGCCAGATGGGCTCGCAGTTGTGCATGTATTCGCCCTCGCCGTATTCAAATACGCCAAGCTCGCCGCTTTCGTACTTCTTTTTCATTTCGCGCGGGCCACCCATGAAGCAGTAGTTTTCCGCATAGCAATATTTGCGGCCCGTCTGCTCCACGCATTCAATCAGCTTGACGGCCTCGGCCATGTTCTGCGCGGGCAGCACCTCGCTGATCACATCCTTGCCCGCTTTCATGGCGGCGATGGCAAAGGGCGCATGCTCGGTGGCGTAATTCGCCAGCAGCACCACGTCCATATCATGCTGCAAAAACTGTTCGTAATCGGTGTAATAGGTAATATCGTCGCTGCCGATCTTTGCTTTGGTCTTTTCAAGGCCCTCTTCCCATTTGTCGCAGATGGCCACGATCTGCGCGTTGTCAGCATCCGCGCAGTATTTCCACATCATTTTGCCGCGGCCCACGCCCACAACGCCGATTCTGCACTTTTTCATTTCATTTGCCTCCCCAGTATACCTTGGTGATTCTATTATAGTGGATCGCGCACACGGATAAAATGGATAAATGCCATAAAAAGCTGCATTTAAGTTATATTTCTGTTGAAAAATGCGGCGCTATGGCGTATAACATACATAAAGGGGGAGCGCGCATGGAAAATATCTGCAAGTTTGTGCCCACCCGCCAGGCGCGGGAGGAAATCAGCATTATCCATTTCGTCTATGAAAAATCCGCCCGCTTTGAGCAAAAGTTCATCCTGCCCGCCGCCTATTCCGTGGCCTTTGTGACGGAGGGCGAGGGGTGCCTTCACACGCAGGGCGGCAAGCAAAAAATCGCCAAAGGCGATGTGTTTCTCATCTTTTCCGCCGGCGCGTACTATATTGAAAACACCGCCGGCCTGCAATACATTTATATCACCTTCATCGGCAGCCGCGCGCCGGGGCTGATGGAGCGGCTGCACGCGCCGCGCCCGCAGAGCGTGTATCACGGGATGGAATCGCTGCGCCCCTTGTGGGAAACCGCCTTTCAGCTGGTGACGGAGGACAACATCGATCTGCTGTGCGAGGGCATTCTTTTGTATACCATATCGCTGCTCTCGCCCGAGCAAAAGGAAAGCGTGCCGGACAAAAAGACCAACGGCATCCTGCAGGTGAAAATGCACGTGGACAATCATTTCACCGATCCCGCGCTCACCCTTTCCGCCGTCAGCGCGCAGTTCGCCTTCCATCCCAAATATCTCTCCGCCGCCTTCAAAAAGCTGGTGCGCGTGAGCTTCGGCGCATATCTCTCCCAGCGGCGGCTGGAGTACGCGCTCTCCCTCATCCGCGGAGGTGTGAGCAATGTAAAGGAATTATCCGACCTGTGCGGCTACAACGACCCCTTGTATTTTTCCAAGGCCTTCAAAAAGCGCTTCGGCCTGTCGCCCAAGCAATACATCCTGCGTATCGGGGAATAAAATGCTGGTCATCCGCGCGGCTATCTGCTATTATATATTTATAGAAGAAATTGCATCATAGCTGTGCGCAGATTTTTCTTTATCTGCAATAGGGAGACATTATGAGCAAGCTTGACTGGTTCCTTGACGCCAAGTACGGCGCGATCATCCATTGGGGGCTGTACGCCATCCCCGGCGGCGTCTGGCAGGGCGAGGCCGCGCCGCACGGCGGCGAATGGATCATGAAAAACCACCGCGGCGGCATTCCCTATGCGGAGTACAGGAAGCTCGCCGAGCAGTTCAATCCCGCCGCCTTTGACGCGGAGGAATACGTGCGCTTCCTCAGGGACTGCGGCTTTCGCTACCTTGTGTTCACCGCCAAGCACCACGACGGCTTTGCCATGTATGACAGCGCGTGCTGTGATTACAACATCATGCACACGCCCTACGGCAAGGACGTAACGCGCGCGCTTTCCGACGCCTGCGAAAAATACGGCCTTACCTTTTGCCTGTATTATTCGCAATTGCAGGACTGGGCGGATAAAAACGGCTTTGGCAACACCTGGGATTTCGGCCCCGAAAAGGACAAGGATTTCCGCAAATATCTGGATAAAAAATGCAAGCCGCAGCTGAAGGAGCTTTTGACCCAGTACGGCAGAATCGGCCTGATCTGGTTTGATACGCCCTACGAAATGGATGAAAGTCAGTGCCGCGAGCTGGTGGACTATGTACATTCCTTCCAGCCCGACTGTCTGATCAACGGACGCGTGGGCTATAATCTTGGCGATTACCGCCAGATGGGCGACCGCGGCATCCCGCTGCGCGCGTACTTAAAGCCCTGGGAAGTGCCCATGACGCTCAACGACACCTGGGGCTACCGCGTGGATGACAACCGCTGGAAAACGCCCGAGCGCGTCATCCGTCTGCTGGCGGAAATCGCCGGCAAGGGCGGAAACCTGCTGCTCAATATCGGCCCGGACGGCGAGGGCCGCATCCCGGAAGAAAGTCAAAAGATCCTTCGCACCGTGGGCGACTGGCTGAAGGTGAACGGCGAAAGCATCTTTTCCGCCGATCCCGTGCCGGATTTTCCCTATCGGCTGGATACCGACTTTGGCTGCTTTACCTACAACCGCGTGCGGCGCAAACTGTACATGCACATATTTAACTACCCCGCCGTGCCGCCGCATCAGATCTGCGTGGTGGGCCTCAAAACGAAAGTGGGCAAGGCGCGCTTGCTCAAAACAGGCGAGGAAATTCTCTGCTGGCAGACCTACGAAACCGCCCGCGACGAGCATCGTCTGCGCGTGCGGCTGCCCTACGCTGCGCCGGTTGATCCGCTGGACACCGTGATCGAAATTGACGTACTGGACGATCAATTGGAGACGCAAACGCTATAAGAAAACCCGCCTTCTGGCGGGTTTTCATTACCACTTCACTGTATGTATATTGTCCTGTCCGCGATGAAGGGCTGCTTTTTTCGTTTTCGTTACGCCGTCCACCGTGATTTCCACTTCGTAATCGCCATAGAAACCACGGAAAGCAAGGCATCCTCTTTCATCCGTGCAGCGCTCCAGCTCCGTGCGCCACTTTTTTTCAAACAGATTTTTAATCGCATAATACGCAGGCTTGGGGCTTAGATCAAAGCGCAAAAGCCCGCCGTAATAGTAGTTTTCACCCAGCGTCATATCGCCCTGGCTGGCGCGGATCTTGGCAGGGTCGGGATCCCACAGATGCGCATAGCCATCCACCATATTCCAGTAGATGATCTGTTCCACGCTTTTGTGCGAAAACCAGATGCCGTACAGATATTCAATGATCTCCGCCTGAATCGCCTCGTCCTCGGGATTATCCGAATACGCGGGGATGGTAATCTCCGTGATCTGCAAAGGTTTTTCCAGCTGATCAAACAGCGTCATCTGACGATAAAGGCGCTCGGGGTTGTAGCGGTCGCGGGATTTTTCGTATTCGTCCTCGCGGCGGAAGAACATGTGATACTGCATGCCGATCGCGTCAATGCGCGCACCCTTCAGCATGGCATTCTCTGCGTAGGCATAATACTGGTTGCTCGCGCGGCCCACGCCATCCCAGATAAAGCGCGAGGCCTCGTTGATCACCAGTTGGTTGTCGGGGAAGTACTTTTCCGCCAGCTTAAAGCACCAGGTCACAAAATCCTTGTCATCATAGAAGGCCGTTTTGCCCTGACGATGGATCATTTCATTGGTTACTTCGATCGTGCGGATTTTATCGGCATAGCGCTCGGAAATCTCCGCAAAGCGTTTTTCCAGCGCCCTTTTGATCTCCGGAATGCCGGCATGATACAGCCATTTGGGAAAAAAGAAGTCATACGCCAGCGCGTGCTCGCGGGGCTCGATGCCATGCTTTTCGCAAAATTCCAGACACAGATCGATCGCCGGGCGGCGATATACCTTGGGCGCATCTCTGTGATAGCGCGTTTTTCCTTCCTCGGGCTCTGTCGCATCCCAATAGAAAGGCAGCGTCGCCATGTTGCCGAACGTGCGCATGATTTCCTTGTATTTTTCGTTTTTTTCTTCGCTTTCAAACTCTTCCAGCATAAAAAGATTGCAGCCGTAGCGGAAATCGTGGGTCATCTGGCGAATACGCACCTGAGCACCGGAGATCGCCTGACCGTTTTCATCTGTCACGATGATGCGCGCATCGCCCTTGCGGTGCGCTTCAATGCTCGCCTGCACACGGCTTTCCATCATTTCTTTTTGCGCGATGAACTGTTCCAGTACCCGTCTTCTATCGCTCATGTTATTTTCCTCCCCGCTTTGATACTTTATTATAGCGCGCGATCGCAGCAAAGAACACCGACAAAACGAATCAAGAGGTTTGAAAAACGAAACTATTTTGCTATAATAAAAGCAAACAGGGGGAATGAAATCGTGATTTTCGAAAAGGAAAGTTTGTCATTTGAGCTGCTGGACGTATTGCAGTTGTCGCAGGAAAACGTGCAGATCGAAAACGGTCCGCGCGGCTTTGACGCGCTCTCCTTCCGCATTCATGCCGATGCGGAAATTACCGCCGCCGGCGTCAGGCATCCGCTGTCCACAAACGCCGTGTGCTTTGTTCCTTCGCAGCTGGCCTATACGCGCAGCGCGCAGGTGGATGATCTGATCGTCATTCATTTTCATACCCTCAATTACACCTGCCGGCAGATCGTGCATTTTTATCCGCAGAATCCCGCCTTCTACGCCCGGCAGTTTCAAAAAGCCCTGCAGATCTGGCAGGAAAGGGAAAGTGGCTACAAGCACCGCGCCACGGCCGTGCTGTATGAGATATTTGCCGAAATCTACCGCGAAAACCACCGCGAATCCTCCTGCCCGGAGAGCATTGCCCCTTCGGTTTCCTATCTGTTTTCGCATCTGCTCTCGCCCGATCTCACCATCCGCAAGACCGCGGCGCAATCCTATCTGAGCGAGGTCTCCTTCCGTAAGATTTTCCGCCAGACGTATGGCGTTTCGCCCAAGAAATATATCGTCAATGCCCGCATCAAGCATGCCTGCGCGCTGATTGAAAGCGGCTATTAT